>JAFVAS010000027.1 GCA_017480395.1 Oscillospiraceae bacterium
GCACCCAGGACGAGATCGCCTCCGCCGTCACAGCCAACCGGGTGACGGTCAGCCGCATTTTAAAGCGTTTCCAGCTTCAGGGCCTCATTGAGACGGGGTACGGCTCCATCCGTCTGCTGTACCCGGACAAATTGCTCGATTTTACTTGAAAAAGCGAGACCTTCTCCAGCAGTTGGAGAAGGTCTCGTCTCTATTTTACTGCTCAATTAAAGAATGATGCAGATCAGTCCGCCGCTGCCCTCGTTGATGATGCGCTCCAGCGTCTCACGCAGCTTGACCTGTGCGTCCGCCGGCATGCGGTAGAGCTTGCCCTGCAGATCCTCGTTGACCAGCTCGTGGAAGGATCGTCCAAAGATATTGGACTGCCAGATCTGCTTTGGCTCCCCCTCAAACTCCGAGAGCAGATAGTTGATCATCTCCTCGCTCTGCTTCTCGTTGCCCACAATGGGCGAGATCACCGTCTCGATGTCCGCCCGGAACATGTGAATGGATGGGGCGCTGGCCCGGAGCTTGACCCCGTAGCGGCCTCCCTGCTTCAAAATCTCCGGGTCCTCCAGGGTCAGCTCGTCGATGGTGGGCACCACGACGCCATAGCCCGTGGTGCGAACCGCGTCCAGCGCCCGCGACACCTTGTCGTAGTCGCTTTTGACCCGCGCCAGCTCCGTCAACCGGCAGAACAGGTCGCCGTCGTCCCGGATCTCGATGCCCGTCTCCCCCGACAGCGTCTGGAAGAACAGGGTGCGGGGAATCTCCAGCCGGAGGTTTGCCACCCCGCTGCCCAGGTCGATGGTCTCCACATCCACCCGCTCCAGCAGCGGGCAGCCGGAGATCGAATCGGTAAAGGTGCCGATCTCCGAAATGCGGCCCACACTCTGGGCCTGGGCACAGATGGTGGAGAAGAGCTGCTGCTTGATGGGATGGCTCGAGGGCAGCGCCTCCACCCAGGAGGGCAGGAACAGATCCATCTCCTGGATCGGGAACTCATAGAGCACCTGACTTAAAATTTCCTCGATGTCCGACTCCTGGAGGGTCAGGCAGTCCACCGCAAGGCAGCCCACCTGATATCGGTTCTCCAACTCGTAGCGCAGCGCCTGGGCCTGGTCGGAGGTGGGGTCAGCGGAATTGAGCAGCAGCAGGAAGGGCTTCCCCATCTCCTTGAGCTCCCGGATCGTGCGCTCCTCCGCCGCCACGTAGCTCTCCCGGGGCAGGTCGGTGACGGTGCCGTCGCTGGTGACCACGATGCCGATGGTGGAGTGCTCGGTGATAACCTTGCGTGTGCCGATCTCTGCCGCCTCCGCCATGGGAATCTCATAGTCAAACCAGGGCGTGGTGACCATGCGGGGCGCGTCGTCCTCGGTCTGCCCCACGGCGCCGTCCACCAGGTAGCCCACAGAGTCGATCAGCCGCACGGCAAAGCGCAGTCCCGCGCCGGTCTCGATCTCCACCGCCTCCTCGGGGACAAACTTGGGCTCCGCCGTCATAATGGTGCGGCCGGAGCCGCTCTGGGGCAGCTCATCCTTTGCCCGCTCCCGCTGGTAGACGTTCTCGATCTTGGGGATGACCAGCGTCTCCATAAACCGCTTGATAAAGGTGGATTTTCCCGTGCGCACGGGGCCGACCACCCCGATATAGACCTGTCCGTCGGTGCGCTGCACCATATCGGTGTAAAGCTCGCTTCGTTCCATGTTTCCCCTCCTCTCAGCGCTTCCGGGGAATCAGCAGGAATTTCTCCCTGGCCTGTGCCTCGTCGCCGATCTGATTCACACTCAAAATATCCTCCACCGTGGCATAGCAGGCCTTGGCCACGTCCCAGAGGCTTTCCCCGGTGCGCAGCTTGCGCAGCACCGCCGAAGGCTGCCCCTCCCCCGCCGCGGTCTCTCCCTCCGTCAGCGTGAAGGAGCTGAGGCAGGTGTAGGGCACCTTTTCCGCACGGATTCGGTCAAGGTGCAGCTTACCCCGCACCTCCATCCCCCCGGCGGCGGCGAGACAGGTCGCCTCCAACAGATGGATGTCCCCGGCGCGCACCGCGCCATCCAGCTCCAACGGAATCTCGCAGACCCGCTCCACCCGGGTCATCGCGCTGTTCTCGTCCCGGAGCACTGCCATAATCCGCAGACGGCAGATCACACCTCCCTGGGCGGAGGGGGCGCACTCCGTCATCATCACCTGCTGATCCAGCACCTCGGCGTTCAGCGTCTCCACATCCAACACCTGCCGGAAGGGCATGGTCAGATTGCTTGTCTCGGTCAGGCGCAGCCCCTCGCCGCGCTCTGCGGCGACCTGGCTGGCGGCATTGGTGCTGTATGCGTCGGTGAGCAGGCTGACGGTGCGGGTATCAAACACAAGGGCGCTTGCCAGCACCTCCCCCTGAATGGCCAGCCGATCTCCGTTGACCAGCTCCACCTGAAGGCTGGTCAGACTGAGCCGCACCTGGGCGGTGGCGTCCTCCCCCGCCTGTCCGGCGTCCAGAACCTGAGAGAGGGGAACCTCCAGGTTTTGACACTCCAGCACGCCGTCCTCCCGGCGGAACCGGCATTCCAGCTGCAGGCATCCTTTGAAAATCATCCGCGCACCGACAATTCGGCATTCGCTGCAATAGGGTATCGCCCGAAGGCTCAAAAGGGACTCCATGGGCAGCCGCCCTACCCCCAGGGTGATCTCGTCCTCGATGGGAAACTGCTTCTCCGTCTGGACGGCGGCAAATTGCAGCATTTGCCGCTCCACCCGGGTCTGAATCCCCTCGGCGGCGGTCTCAATCCCGGTGGAGTAGCGGATCTCCCCGCCGCGATAGACGGCGGCCTGCACTACAAAATCGCCGTTGACCAGAACCTTTCGCGGATTCATGACCCTAATGCTCAGCCCGTCCAGGCAGCAGCACAGCTGCACCCGGCACCCCTCATCCAGCCCTGCAATCTCCGAGGACAGCCGGACTGGCAGGGCGACATGGAGAGAATAGAAGGCCTCCTCCCCCTCCGCCTGATAGACCACGTCGGCGGCAATCGTCCCGTCGCAATGAAGGGTACCGCCGGTAATCAGATAGCGCTCGATCATTGGGGTCGCCGCCGCGCTGAGCACCGTTCCGATGTCCGGCAGGGCGTCCGGGACAATGGCCTCCTGGCTCTCCTCCCGGCGCAGCGTGGTGTCCGCCACCTCCGTCAGGCAGGGCCATGCCTCATAACTCAAATCCAGTTCCATTTGGATCCCTTGCTCCTTTCCTCTGCTTCAGCAGTTCAGTTCTGCCGCTTTCAGAGCAAGGATATGTCCAAGCGTTCCGGAATATGTCACCGGATCCGGAAAAGCAGACGCAGCAGACCGGAGAGCGCCCGCGGCGACTTCCACACGACAATCTTCATCTTATCACCTCCTGAAACACCCTTCCTCCCCGGGGCTAATTCCGTTTCAGCCAGGTCAGCCCCAGGATGATCAGCGC
>JAFVAS010000297.1 GCA_017480395.1 Oscillospiraceae bacterium
GACAGGCTACCCGGTGCGGCCATCGTGGAGACCAACACCTATTACGAGGGCTCTCGCTACACCACCGAGGCCCACCGGGAGACCCTGGAGGTCAACGGCTGGACCTTCTGCCCGGTGGACATCACCGACGAGGACGGGGTGGCCACCCTGCCGGTACACGGCGGAAAGTGGTTCACCGAGATGCACGTCGGCAAGAATCTGCTCCATTACGACTCCCTGCTGGCCCTGACCCACTTCAAGGGCCACTCCATGGGCGGCTTCGGCGGGGCGAACAAGAACCTGGGCATCGGCTGCGCCGATGGCCGGGTCGGCAAGAAGGAGATCCACACCGCCGTGGGCTCCGACGACATGTGGAGCATCGCGGAGGAGGAGCTGATGGAGCGCATCTCCGAGTCCACCCACGCCGCGGTGGATTATTTCGGGGAGCACACCGCCTTCATCAACGTGATGCGGAACATGTCCGTCTCCTGCGACTGCGAAGGCCCGGAGGCCGAGCCGGTGGTCACCCCGGACGTGGGCATTCTGGCCTCGCTGGACATTCTGGCCCTGGATCAGGCCTGTGTCGACCTGATCTACAACCTCCCCGAGGGGGGCGGCAAGACGATGATCGAGCGGGTGGAGACCCGCCACGGCCTGCGCCAGCTCTCCTATATGAAGGAGCTGGGCATGGGGAATGACCGCTATACCCTCATCGACGTTGACAACGGCGACGCAGTGATCACCGCCGCCGAGGCCGTGGCCGACATCGCCCCTGGCTGGGAGCCGGACGCCTACAACACCTTCCCCGGCCGCAATAAGATCCGGGTGAAATAAAGCTGCGTATAAGGATAAGCATGCCGCCTGGCCCAAAAGGGCCAGGCGGCGTTTTTGTTTCGTGATTGCTTCAGCTGGCGGACAGACAGCTCTCCATGATGGAGCGGACGGCCCGGTGGAGATAGGGCTTGAAGTGATCCAGATCCACCGGGTCCGCGTCCAGAATGACGCTGTAGCAGGTGGAGCCGACGAACTCCAGCACCATGTAGACGGTCATCTCCAGCTGGGAGCGCCCGCCGGGCCAGCTCAGCAGCTTCTCAAAGAGGGCGAGGTAGTCGGTCTCGGACCTGGTGATGGCCCGGTGGAAGATGCCCCAGCTGAGATTTTTGTCGATGAAGCGCAGCAGATGGGGATTGCGGCGCAGCTGATCCAGCACGTCGTCCACGATGGTGATGATCTTGTCGGAGGGGGTGTCCTGCTCCTCAAAGCCGGAGCAGGTGAGGGCGTGCCGGATGAGCTGCTCCGACTTGTGGATGATGAGCTTTTCCTGCAAGTCGTACTTGTCCCGGAAATAGAGATAGAAGGTGCCCTTGGCAATGCCCGCCTGCTGCACGATGTCCGAGATGGAGGTGCGCGCAATGCCCTTGCTGGAGAAGAGGGAAAAGGCGGTGTCCATCAGATTCTGTTCTTTTTGCAGCTTGTTTTCCTCCACTTTACCCACAGGAACCCCTCCGTTTCGCGTAAAAATACTTCAATCGTATTCTAACGTGCCGGATTCATTTTGTCAAATCGAAAAAATGACCAACAGTCATACGCCTGGCCGGACGATATCTGTAAAAATGACCAAAGTTCATTTTTGTCCGGCGAAAAGGTTGACCGTTGGTCATTTCTGTGGTATAACAGCCGGGATGAATGACTGTTGGTCATAAAACTGAGCGGAGGCCGCCCGTTCCCTGCGGGACGGCCCATCCGCCCGGAAAGGAGTCTTTTGTTTGGAACGATTCGGTAGAGGCGTGGTGAAGTGCCGCGTTCCCATTCTGATCCTGTCCCTGCTGCTGCTGATCCCGGCGGTCATCGGCATGCGGGCCACGCGGATCAACTATGACATGCTGAGCTATCTCCCCGATGATCTGGACACCGTGCAGGGCCAGGACATCCTGCTGGAGGAGTTCGGCAAGGGGGCGTTCAGCTTCATTGTTGTGGAGGATATGCCCGACAAGGACGTGGCGGCGCTGCGGGCGAAGCTGGAGCAGGTGCCCCATGTGGAGAGCGCCATCTGGTACGACAGCGTCGCCGACCTGAGCATCCCGAAGGAGTTTTTGCCCGACGATCTGCGGGACGTCTTTGTCAACGGCGACGCCACCATGATCGCCCTGTTTTTTGACAGCTCCTCTTCGGCGGATGAGACTATCGAGGCCATCGAGACCATCCGCTCCATCGCCGACAAGCAGTGCTACGTCTCCGGCATCTCGGCCCTGGTCACCGACCTGAAGAACCTGTGCGAGCGGGAGGAGCCCATCTATGTGGCGGTGGCGGTGCTCTGCGCGGTGGCGGCCATGGAGCTGCTGACCGACTCCTGGCTGGTGCCGCCGGTGTTCCTGGCCGGCATCGGCATCACGATTCTGTATAACCTGGGCACCAACTGGTTCTTCGGGGAGATCTCCTACATCACCAAGGCGCTGGCGGCGGTGCTCCAGCTGGCGGTCACCATGGATTACTCCATCTTCCTCTGGCACGCCTACTGCGCCCGAAAGCGGGAGAAGGGGGACAGACAGGAGGCCATGGCCGCCGCCATCGGGGACACGGTGCTCTCGGTCTCCGGCAGCTCCCTGACCACCATCGCGGGCTTTCTGGCCCTGTGCTTCATGACCTACACCATGGGCATGGACATCGGCCTGGTCATGGCCAAGGGCTGCCTGCTGGGGGTGCTGGGCAGCGTCACCATTCTGCCCGCCCTGATCCTGACCTTTGACGGGGCCCTGACCCGGACGATGCACCGCGCCCTGATCCCCGATCTGCACAGGGCGGCAAACTGGATCACCCGCCACAGCTGGGTTTTCCTGATCCTCTTTGTGATCGTGCTGATCCCCGCCGCCATCGGATACAGCCGCACCCCGGTCTACTACGACTTCACCAAGATCCTCTCCGGCGACGACATGGAGAGCCTGAACGAGGAGGATATGCAGTTCCACATCGCCAACGAGAAGCTGGCGGAGTATTTCGACGTCTCCACCACCCACATCGTGCTGTGCGACGCCGACCTGCCCGCCAAGGACGCCGCGGCCATGCTCAAGGAGTTTGAGCAGGTGGACGGGGTCACCGCCGCGCTGGGGATCAACTCCGTGCTGGGCTCCGCCCTGCCCGAGGACTTTTTGCCCGAGGGGGCGCTGGATGTCCTCAAGGGGGAGAACCACCAGCTGATCCTCATCAACTCCGCCTATAAGGTGTCCACCGACGCGTGCAACGACCAGATCGACGCCCTCCAGGCGATCCTGAAGCGGTATGACGCCTCCGGCCTGCTCATCGGCGAGGGGCCGTGCACCAAGGATCTGATCGAGATCACCGACAAGGATTTTGCCGTGGTGTCCTGGGTGTCCATCGGCTTCGTCTTTCTCATCATCCTGCTGACGATGCGCTCCATCTCGCTGCCGGTCATCCTGGTGGCGGTCATTGAGTTCGCCGTCTTCATCAACCTGGGCATCCCCTATTATACCGGCTTCACCATGCCCTTCATCGCCCCCATCTGCATCAGCACGATCCAGCTGGGCTCCACGGTGGACTACGCCATCCTGCTGACCACCCGGTATAAATCCCTGCGGCTGACGAACGACAAGCGCACCAGCGTCACCGAGGCGCTGGCCTACGCCATGCCGTCGGTCATCGTCAGCGCCCTGAGCTTCTTTGCCGCCACCTTCGGCGTGGGCATCTTCTCCGACGTGGATCTGATCAGCTCCATGTGCAACCTGCTCGCCCGGGGCGCGATTGTGAGCATGCTTGCGGTGCTGCTGGTGCTGCCCGCCCTGCTGATGCTGCTGGACCCCCTTGTGGTGCGCACCAGCCTGGGCATGCGCTCCGCCCGAAGCGGGCGCAGAACATCCGGAACGGAGGTACATGTATGAAACATCTGAAACAGATTCTGGCCCTGGGCCTCAGCGGCGCACTGCTGCTGGGCTGCCTGACGGGCTGCGGCCAGGCGGCGTCGGCGGAGACCTCCCTGGACGGGGACGCCGCGTCCGAGGCGGCACAGATCAGCGCCGCCGCCGAATCCCTGCTCCGTTCCCACGGCAGCACCGAGGGGAAGGAGGAGACGGTCTATGTGGTGGCCGATCCCACTGGGGCTGTCACCGAGACCATTGTCAGCGCCTGGCTGAAAAACCCGGAGGGGAAGGCCACCCTGGCCGACAGCGCGGAGCTCTCCGACATTGAAAACGTCAAGGGCGACGAGACCTACACCCAGGGGGCCGACGGCACCCTGACCTGGCAGGCCGACGGCAGCGACATCTACTACCAGGGCAAAACCGACCGGGAGCTGCCCGTCACCACCCACATCGCCTACACCCTGGACGGCAAAACCGTCACGCCGGAGGAGCTGGCCGGGGCGACGGGCCATCTGGAGATCACCTTTACCTACACCAACAACACCGCCGAAGCGCGGGAGGTGGACGGCGAGACCGTCACCCTGTACCAGCCCTTCCTGGTGATCTCCGGCCTGGTGCTGGACAACGACGTGGCCTCCGGCGTGGAGGTCACCAACGGTC
>JAFVAS010000298.1 GCA_017480395.1 Oscillospiraceae bacterium
CTCACGGCGGTCAGGGTGCCCGGCTGGTAGATCACGTCAAAGATGGCTTTATAGGGCATCTCCTCCCCCACCGGCTTTGCCTCAATCAGGCGGTTATTGAGATACAGCGCCACGGCGTCCCCGTCGGCGTAGACCTCCACATGGGTGCGCTTTCCCTCAAAGCCGGGCCAGGTCCAGCTCTCGATCACGTCGGGCCAGGTCCAGTTGCTCACGCACTTGGGCTGGTTATAGTGCTCCGGCCGCTCCACCGCCACATAGGGCTGAGCGCGCAGGCCGTAGACGATCTCCCGGTAATAGCTCTGGGGGCGGCGGTTGCCGCAGATGTCCAGATCGCCGCAGTAGGCCAAAAACCAGGGCCAGGGGCCGTACATCATGCCATGGTTCATTTCATAGTCATTCTTGCCAATGCCGGACTCGCCGATGTAGTCCCAGGCCGTCCAGCAGAAGTCGCCGATCACATGGTTCTGCTCCAGGATGAGCGGCCAATGATAGCCGATCTTGTCCGGGTTGGTCTCGCTGCCGACAATGACCCGGTTGGGGAACTGCTCCCCGTCCATCCGGTAGCGGGAGGGCATGTAGTTATAGCCGCACACGTCCACGCCCGCGAAGGTCTCCTCGGTGGCGGCGGTGACGATGGGATGCTTCATGATCTCGTCGATGTTGGCGTCGAACATGCTCATCAGCTCGTTGATGTCCGTGGGCAGGTCGGCCACCTGTCCCCCCAGCACCTCGGCCAGGATGGTGCGCATATGGGGCATGATGCTCATCATGCCGTTGATGCAGTTGGCGACGGGCCGGGTGGGATCAAGGGTGCGGAAATAGTTGGTCATGGCCCGGTTCTGGGCGGCGCCGGCGGCGGTACCGGTCTCCGGGATCTCGTTGCCGATGGTGTAGAGGATGACGCTGGGGTGGTTGGAGTCCTTTTGGACGATGGACGCCATGTCCCGCTGCCACCACTCATGGAAGAACAGCGCGTAGTCGTGATCCCGCTTGCTGTCGTTCCAGACGTCGAACAGCTCGTCCATCAGGAACATGCCCACCTCGTCGCAGGCCTCCACCAGCGCCTTGGAGGCCGGGTTGTGGGCGCTGCGGATGGCGTTGAAGCCCGCCGCCTTCAGCCGCTGAACCCGGCGCACCTCCGCGTCCTTCCGGGTGACGGCCCCCAGGATGCCGTTGTCGTGGTGGATGGCCCCGCCCCGGAGCTTGACGGTTCTGCCGTTGACGCGCAGGCCGTTTTCGTGATCCACGGTCACGGTGCGGATGCCGGTGCGGACGCTGTCCTCGTCGATCACCGTCTCCCCCTCCACCAGCTGAACCGCCACGGTGTACAGCGCCGGGTCGTCCACATCCCACAGGCGGGGATTGCGCAGGCAGAACCGGGTCTGCACCCGGGCCTCCTCCCGGCCGAAGAGGGTGAGGGGCTGGTTCTCGGCGGCCGCAACGGCGCCGTCGGGGCCGCAGACCGTCGTGATCACCCGGCAGGCGGCCCGGCCCACGCTGTGATGCTCCACCGTCACGGCGCAGGTGACCACGGCCTCCGATGCGTCGCAGCGCTCCGTGGTGAAGCGGATGCCCTCCGGGGCGATATGGGTCTCGCCCCCCACCCAGAGCCACACGGGCCGGATGATGCCGGAGCCGGAGTACCAGCGGGAGGTGCGCTGCATCCCCGTCTTGGCCAGCACCTTCACCCGGCTGACGCCGCCGTAGTTCAGAAATTTGCCGATCTCCAGCCGGAAATCCGTGTAGGTGGAGGGGCACTTGCCCGCAAACTGTCCGTCCACATAGACCATGGCGTTGGAGGCGACGCCCTCCAGCTCCAGCAGGACGGACTTCCCGTTCCAGTCCGCCGGGACGGACAGCTCCTTTTCATAGACGTAGGTGCCCCCGTCATACCAGGCCGCGTCCGGGCCGTTGGGGCTGTCGATCCTCCGCTCCTCCCGGATCATCGCGTCGTGGGGCAGGTTCACCGGCGTACCGGCTGCGCCTCCCACGAAGTTTTCAAAAATCACGCCCGGACGGGCAAGCATCCAATCGCGATTCAAATCCATTTTTTTCATAAAATATTCCCCATTTCTCAGTTTGTTCTGCATGGACAACTCTGAACAGGCTGCGGCGTGCACAGGCTGTTCACGGCGTTCCATGCGTCCCGGAGGGGCGCAGAAAACGCGCCCCTCCGGGACAGATGTGGTTACAGGCCGTTGATCTCCCGGACGTGGTGGCAGGCCACAAAGTGTCCGGGCAGAACCTCCTCCAGCGCCGGGGCGCTTTGCAGGCATTGCTCCGTGCAGTACTTGCAGCGGTTGGCAAACCGGCACACCGGCTTGGGGTTGATGGGGCTGGTCAGCTCGCCCTCCAGCAGCACGGGAGGCTTCTTCTCCTTCACCGTGGGGATGGGAATGGCGGAGAGCAGGCCCTTGGTATAGGGGTGCAGGGTGTGGACAAAGAGCTCCTTGGCGTCGCACTTCTCCACCATGCAGCCCAGGTACATGACCATGATCTCGTCGGAGATGTGGCGCACCACCGAGAGGTCGTGGGTGATGATGATGTAGGTCAGGCCCCGCTCGTCCTGCAGGTCCTGGAGCAGGTTGAGCACCTGGGCCTGGATGGACACGTCCAGGGCGGACACCGGCTCGTCGCAGACGATGAATTTCGGGTCCATGGCCAGGGCCCGGGCGATGCCGATGCGCTGGCGGCGGCCGCCGTCCAGCTCGTGGGGATAGGAGGTGGCGAAGCGCCGATCCAGGCCCACCACGTCCATCAGCTCAAAGACCCGCTCGTCCCGCTCCTTGGCGAACTTGTAGACCTTGAAGATCTTCAGCGGCTCGGCGATCAGCTCCGCCACGCAGCGGCGGGGGTTCAGGGAGGAGAAGGGGTCCTGGAAGACCATCTGCATCTCCTTGCACAGCTCCTTTTTCCGCTTCATGTCGGGGTGGGTGATGTCCAGGCCCTCGAAGCGGATCTCGCCCTGGGTGGACTCCAGCAGGCCGATGATGGTGCGGCCCAGGGTGCTCTTGCCGCAGCCGGACTCCCCCACGACGCCCAGGGTGTGGCCCCGCTCGATGGTGAAGGTGATGTCGTCCACGGCGTGGAGGGGCCCTCTGGGGGTATTAAAATACTTCTTCAGATTTTTGACTTCCAATAAGTTATCCGCCATGGTTATCCCTCCGTTCCTTCATATTTCAGGCAGCGCACCTTGTGGCCCGGGGTGATCTCCGTGACCTTGGGGCAGCGTTTGGCGCACTCCGGCGTGGCGTCGGGGCAGCGGGGATGGAACTTGCAGCCCTCGGGCAGGTTCATCGGGGAGGGCATCAGTCCGTCGATGGGCTGGAGCCGATCCACGTCCTTGTCCAGGCTGGGCAGGGAGCCGAACAGGCCCACGGTGTAGGGGTGGGCGGTGTGGTTGTACACGTCCACCAGGGAGCCGCTCTCCACGATCTCGCCGGCGTACATGATGGCCACCTTGTCGCAGGTGTCGGCCACCACGCCCAGGTCGTGGGTGATGAGGATCATGGCGGTGCCCACCTCATGCTGCAGCTTGCCCATCATGTCCAGCACCTGGGCCTGAATGGTCACGTCCAGGGCGGAGGTGGGCTCGTCGGCCAGCAGCACCTTGGGGGTGCAGGCCAGGGCGATGGCGATGACCACCCGCTGCTTCATGCCGCCGGAGAACTGGTGGGGATACTCGGTGGCCCGCTCGGCGGGGATGCCCACCTTCTCCAGCATGGCCATGGCCCGCTCCATGGCCTCCTTCTTGGAACACTTCTGGTGCAGCTCGATGACCTCGGCGATCTGGTCGCCCACCGTCAGCACCGGGTTCAGGGCGGACATGGGGTCCTGAAAGATCATGGAGATGTCGTTGCCGCGGATCTTCCGCATCTCGGCCTCCGACTCCTTCAGCAGGTCCCGGCCGTCGTAGAAGATCTCCCCGGCGGTGATCTTGCCGGGCGGGTTGGGCACCAGGCCCAGGATGCTCAGGGCGGTGGTGGTCTTGCCCGCGCCGGTCTCGCCGACCAGGCCCAGGGCCTCACCCCGATCCACCTCCAGATCGATGCCGTTGATGGCGTTCACCGTGCCGTCGTGGGTGATGTATTTGACTTCCAGTCCTTTGATTTCCAAAATACTCATTGCACACACCTCACTGCTTCAGACGGGGATCCATGGCGTCCCGCAGGCCGTCGCCCAGCAGGTTGAACGCGATGATCGTGATCACGATGGCGACGCCGGGGAAGGTGACCATGGGCCAGAAGTCCCGGATATAGTCCCGCCCGGCGGAGAGCAGGGTGCCCCACTCGGGCGTCGGCGCCGGGATGCCCAGGCCAATGAAGCTCAGGCCGGAGATGGCGATGATGGCGGAGCTGATGCACAGGGTGGCGTTGACGATGATGGGAGACAGGGCGTTGGGGATGATCTCGTGGAAGATGATCCGGGCGGTGCTGGCACCGGTGACCTTGGCCGCCTCGATGAACTCCTGATCCCGGATCTGCAGCACCGAGGAGCGCATGATGCGCTCAAACACGCTCATCATGCCCACGGCGATGGCCAGGGCGGAGCTCATGATGCCGGTGCCCAGGGAGGCGGAGATGACCACCGCCAGCAGGAAGGAGGGAATCGCCATCAGGATGTCGATGATGCGCTGCACGATGGTGTCATACAGCCCGCCGAAGTAGCCGGAGGTGGCGCCCAGGATGGCGCCGCCCACCACGGCGATGGCCACGGCGATGACAGAGACCACCAGGGAGTAACGGGCGCCGTAGATGATGCGGCTGAAGATATCCCGGCCAAAGTTGTCCGTGCCGCACAGGTGCTGGAGGGAGGGATACAGGAAGCGGTTGTGCATGTCCTGCTTGGCGTAGTCGTAGGGGGCCACATAGTTGGCGAAGATGGCGGCCAGGATGATGAGGATGATGACCGCCAGGGAGACCATGGCCAGCTTGTTGCGGCGCAGACGCCCCATGACCTCGGAGAACTGGCTGGCCTTCTTTTCCTTTTTCCTGGGCGCTTTTGTTTGCTTGCTCATGCCGCGCTGCCTCCTTCCGCTTTGGCCTTGGCCGGCTTTTTCTTTCCGCCGCCGTACTGGGAGCGGATGCGGGGATCCACAAAGGCGTAGAGGATGTCCACCAGCAGGTTCACCACGCAGATGGACAGGGCCAGCACCAGGACGCAGGCCTGCACCACCGGGTA
>JAFVAS010000299.1 GCA_017480395.1 Oscillospiraceae bacterium
ATCGCCTTCTACGCAGAGAAGGCCAAGGGCGGCTATGCCGTCGTCACCCTGGTCGACTCCCCGGTGGACCGGGAGCACGCCGCCACCAATCCCCGCTCCTTCGCCCTCACCCCCGCGAACCAGCCCAAGCTGGCGGAGATCGCCCGGGCCATCCACGCCGGCGGCGCCCTGGCCAGCCAGGAGCTGAACCACGGCGGCAACGTGGCCTTTGCGGGCGCCAATCCCGACGCCGAGGCCGAGGGCTGGGAGGCCTGGGGCCCCGTGGAGGTGCACAAGATCGAGAAGGGCGTGCTCCACGGCGAGCCCTATGAGGAGCGCATCGACATCCACGGCATGACCGAGGCGGACATGAACGTCGTCGCCGACCACTACGCCGACTGTGCCGAGCTGCTCAAGAACGCCGGATTTGACATGGTGCTGCTCCACGGCGGCCACGGCTGGCTGCTGGATCAGTTCGTCTCCCCGCTGTACAACACCCGCACCGACGAATACGGCGGCAGCCTGGCCAACCGGGCCAAGTTCCCCCTGATGGTCATCGACCGCATCCGTCAGCGCTGCGGCGAGTTCTTCCTCATCGAGTACCGTATGTCCGGCTCCGAGGAGATCGAGGGCGGCCTGTCCAAGGAGGAGGGCATCGAATTCGCCAAGCTGCTGGACGGCAAGGTGGATCTGATCCACGTCTCCGCCGGTCTGGACACCGAGGAGTATCAGGCGGTTCACACCCACCCCACCATGTTCCTCCCCCACGGCGTCAACGTCCATTACGCCGCCGACATCAAGGCCGCCGGCGTCAAGACCCCGGTGGTCACCATCGGCGGCATCAATACCCCCGAGCTGGCCGAGCAGATTCTGGCCGAGGGCAAGGCGGACGTCATCGCCATGGCCCGGGCCTCCATCGCCGACCCCTACTTCCCCGAGAAGGCCCGCCACGGCTGCGCCGCCGACATCGTGCCATGTCTGCGCTGTCTGGACTGTCTGACCGGCCTGCACAGCGGCAACAACCTCTCCTGCGCCGTCAACCCCCGCACCGCCCAGGAGCCCCGGTTTGACCGCATGTCTCCCCCCGCCGCCCGGCAGCGCAAGGTGCTGGTGGTCGGCGGCGGCCCCGGCGGCATGAAGGCGGCGGTCACCGCCGCCCAGCGGGGTCACATCGTCACCCTGGCAGAGCGCAACGACTATCTGGGCGGCCTGCTGAAGTTCACCGACTATGACGATCTGAAGATCGACCTGATGCGGCTGAAAAACCACCTGATCCACCAGGTGGAGACGTCCAACATCGAGGTGAAGCTGAACACCACCGTCACCCCCGACTTCATCCGCGCCGGCGGCTATGACGCGGTCATCCTGGCGGTGGGCTCCTCTCCCGCCCGTCCCCCCATCCCCGGCCTGGACGATCCCAGCGTGGAGCATGCCACCACGGTCTACACCAAGCTGGAGGGCTTCGGAACGCGCATCGCCGTCCTGGGCGGCGGCCTGGTGGGCTGCGAGACCGGCCTCTACCTGGCCGAGAACGGCCACGAGGTCACCATCATCGAGATGCAGGAGGATATCGCCCCCGAGGCCAACTGGATGCATCGGGCAGGCATGATGCAGGCCTTCGACAAGGCCCCCATCACCTGCCGCACCGGCCTGCGCGTGGCGAAGATCGAGCCGGGCAAGGGCGTCTATGCCACCAACGCCGCGGGCGAGGAGGAGTTCATCCCCGCCGACGGCATCGTCTACGCCATGGGCATGCGCCCCAACACCGACATCGTCTCCGAGCTGAAGGACGTGGTGCTGGACACCGTCACCATCGGCGACTGCAACCGCCCCCGCAAGGCCCGCCAGGCCATCGAGGAGGGCTATTGGGCCGCCGTCAATCTGGCCTGACCCCGCAATTGACCCACTTCTGACCACTGCGTCCATCCGATCCCCGGATGGACGCAGCTTTTTTTGACATATGGGGTAAAAAGGGATATGATTAGAAAAACGAAAACCCGGAGGTCACTATGAACGCAACGCCCCGCAAGCTGCTCCCCCTGCTGCTGATGCTCTGCTGTCTGTTCCTCTCCGCCTGCGGCGACCAGGGCGGCCAATATGACTTTGACGCGGTGCTGGAGTCCGCCCCCGCGTCCTCCGCCCAATCCCCGGTGGAGGAGCCAGGCCAGAACCAGACCGCCCCGACGGAGGCGGCGGATCTCAACGGCGACACCGAATCCGGCGGCACCTCGGAGTATCCCATCGACGTCAACACCCTGCCGGAATTTGACGGCTCCGCCTACATCGAGATCAACGGCAACATCCCCTTCTTCCCGGAGGAGGACAAAAACACCCAGGTCTTTGAGGCGTACAGCGATCTGGACGAGCTGGGCCGGTGCGGCGCGGCCTATGCCAACATCAGCGTGGAGCTGATGCCCACGGAGAAGCGGGGCAGCATCAGCGAGGTGCACCCCACCGGGTGGCACTCCTCCCGCTATGACTTCGTGGACGGCGCGTCCCTCTACAACCGCTCCCACCTCATCGCCTTCCAGCTGGCCGGAGAGAACGCCAATGAGAAAAACCTGATCACCGGCACCCGCTTCCTGAACGACGTGGGCATGCGCCCCTTTGAGGAGATGGTGGGCGACTATGTCCGCGCCACCGACACCCATGTGCTCTACCGGGTCACCCCCATCTTCGAGGGGGACAACCTGCTGGCCAGCGGCGTGCTGATGGAGGCCTGGTCGGTGGAGGACGCCGGGGAGAGCATCTGCTACTGCATCTATATCTACAATTGCCAGCCCGGGGTGGAGATCGACTACGCCACCGGCGACAACTGGCTGGACACCTCCGAGTCCTCCGGCGGCGAGGACTATACCCTCACGGTGGACGACGGCGCGGCCCACGACTATGTGCTCAACACCCGCTCCCAGCGCTTCCACCTTCCCGACTGCACGGGTGTGGACGACATCAGCCCGGGCAACCGCTCCGACTACACCGGCACCCGCACGTCGCTGATCGAGCGGGGCTATACCCCCTGCAGCATCTGCAATCCCTGAACAAAGAACAAGGAGGCTTTCTCATGCAGCAATTCACCTACTGTTCCCCCACGGAGGTCGTCTTCGGCCCCGGCACAGAATACCAGGTCGCGGACTATGTGAAAAAATACGGCGGCAGCCGGGTGCTCGTGGTCTACGGCGGCGGCTCCGCCGTGCACAGCGGTCTGCTGGACCGGGTCACCCAGGCGCTGACCGAGGCCGACCTGACTGCGGCGTCCTTCGGCGGTGCCCAGCCCAACCCCCTGCTGGCCCACGCCCGGGCCGGGGTGGAGCGGGCAAAGGAGCTGGAGGCCGACTTCATTCTGGCCGTCGGCGGCGGCTCCGCCATTGACACCGCCAAGGCCATCGCCCACGGCGCTGCCAATCCGGAGACCGACATCTGGGACTTCTGGAGCCGGGAGAAGCCGCTGGAGCGCTCCACCCCAGTGGGCGTCATCCTCACCATTCCCGCCGCCGGGAGCGAGACCAGCGACTCCGCCGTGCTCACCAACCCGGACATCGGGCGCAAGCGGGGCCTGAGCACCCCCTTCAACCGCCCAAAATTCGCCATCATGAACCCGGAGCTGACCCTCACCCTGCCCGTCTATCAGGTGGCCTGCGGCGTCACCGACATCATGATGCACACCCTGGACCGCTATTTCAACCCCATCGACAACGCCCTGACCGACGCCCTGGCGGAGGCGCTGCTGCGCACCGTCATCGCCCAGGGCCGCACCGCCGTGGCCGATCCCCACAACTATGACGCGATGAGCGAGCTGATGTGGGCCGGCTCCCTGTCCCACAACGGCCTGACCGGCCTGGGGGGCAACGGGGACTGGGCGGTGCATCAGCTGGGGCACGAGCTCTCCGCCCGCTTCGACCTGGCCCACGGGGCCAGCCTGGCCGCCGTCTGGGGGGCCTGGGCCAGATATGTCTGCGACGCCCGGATCGAGCGCTTCGCCCGCTACGCCCGCAACGTCTGGGGCGTGGAGGAGGACGACGACGACTTTGCCGCCGCGGCGGGCATCGCCATCACCGAGGGGTATTTCCAGTCCATCGGGATGCCCATCCGCTTCTCCGACTGCGTCGGGGTGCAGCCGGACGCCGTCATCCGGGAGCTGGCCCACAGCTGCGCCTACGACGGCACGCGCACCATCGGCACCCTCCGGGTGCTCTCGGAGGAGGATATCGCCGAAATCTACGCCGACGCAAACCAGTAAATACGGATCATCAGACTTGAAATCCATTCGACCGGGTGACAGAGCTTGAACGACACTTTATGCAGACAACTGGCCATCGACTACTGCTGCCGCATAGATGAGGTGCTGGATCGCCGGAATCATTTCACAATACATCAGCCCCTCGATGGCAGGCGGCGATTTCAGGAGGGCCGGGAGTGCTTTTTGAAAATTGCCGCAGTAAACGGAAAACTGCTGTTTTCCGGCCGCCCGCCCATCATCGATTGGTGCCGCGCGCAGTATCAGGACAGCGGCAGCGAGTGGTTCTTCGAGGCCAAAAACCTGCGCAGACTAAATGACCGGCTGCACCAGAGCGGGTATCAGATCGAGACCGTCCATCCCTTTTATCTCGGGGAAACGCCGTCGGAGGTGGATACGGGCGGCCGCGAAATCCGTTGGTACGCGGGCGCGGAGATCGAGCAGTTTCGGGGTGACAGCCGATTTGATGAGGCGTTCGCCTTTTGTGAGAACGCCCCGGACGTGATCGGGGTGGCCGCAGTCCAGCAGGGGAACATCCTCGGGATGGCCGGGGCGAGCTGCGACAGCCCCGGGATGTGGCAAATCGGCATCAATGTTTCCCCCGGGGCAAGGCAGGCCGGTCTCGGCCAAATGCTGGTGGCTCTGCTGAAGAACGAAATCCTGCGGCGCGGCGTCCTGCCCTTTTACGGCACATCCATGTCCCACCTCGCCTCCCAGCGGGTGGCCCTGGGCGCCGGTTTCGTCCCGGCCTGGGCGGAGCTTGCGACCTCAAGAACAGACACGCCGGAACTGTAAGACGGCAATCAAAGAACCTCCGCCGACCCAATGGGTCGGCGGAGGTCTTTTATCCTCTGTCCTTTTGTTATTCTGCCTCCAGAATGGCCATGAACTCGTCGCCGGTGATGGTCTCCTTTTCAAAGAGATACCTGGCCAGCTCGTCCAGCTTGGCCTCGTGCTCCTTCAGCAGGTCATAGGCCTTCTTGTGCTGGGTGCGGACGATCTCGATGACCTTCTCGTCCACCGCCCGGGCGGTGGCGTCGCTGCAATTCTGGGCCACGCCGCCCCCCAGATAGCCGCCGCTGGTGCGCACCAGGCACACCATGTCGAACTCGTCGGTCATGCCGTACCGGGCCACGATGTTCCGGGCCATCTGGGTGGCCCGCTCAATGTCGTTGGAGGCACCGGTGGTGACCTCATTGAAGTGCACCTCCTCGGCGGCCCGGCCGGCGCAGAGGGTGACGATCCGGGCCTCCATCTGGCTGCGGGTGTGCATCACGGGCTCGGTGGTCTCCAGATGCTGGGCGAAGCCCAACACGCCGGAGGTCCGGGGCAGAACGGTGATCTTCTGGATGGGCACCGAGTGGGTCTGCAGGGCGGAGGCCAGGGCGTGGCCGATCTCGTGGTAGCAGGTGACCCACTTCTCGTGCTCACTCATGATGGTGTTCTTCTTCAGATAGCCCACGGAGATGATGTCGATGCTCTCCTCCAGATCCTTCTGAATCACCTTCTCCCGGCCCTTGCGCAGGGCCTGGAGCGCGGCCTCGTTGACGATGTTGCGGATCTCCGCGCCGGAGGTGCCAGAGGCCATCCTGGCCACCTCGTTGACGTCGATGTCCTCCTCATGGGGCACCTCCGCCAGGTAGTGGCTGAAGATCTCCATCCGGCCGGTCAGGTCGGGCAGCTCCACCGGAACCTCCCGGTCAAAGCGTCCGGGGCGGCGCAGGGCGGCGTCCAGCAGCTCGGGCCGGTTGGTGGCCGCCAGCACAATGATCTCGCTCTTGTCGTCGAAGCCGTCCATCTCGGTCAGCAGCTGGATCAGCGTGGCGTCGCCGGAAGAGCTGGCTCCGCTGCGGGAGGCACCGATGGCGTCGATCTCATCGATAAAGACGATACAGGGGGCCAGCTCCCGCGCCTTCTGGAACAGGCCGCGCACCTTCTCCGCGCCGACGCCCACGAATTTGTCCACAAACTCGCTGCCGCTGATGGAGAGGAAAGGCACCCCCGCCTCTCCGGCCACCGCCTTGGCCAGCATGGTCTTGCCGGTGCCCGGGGGGCCGTAGAGCAGCGCACCGTGGGGAATCCGCGCTCCCATGGCCTGATACTTGGCGGGATGCTGGAGGAAGTCCACCACCTCCTGGAGCAGCTCCTTGGCCTCGTCCTCGCCGCACACGTCGGCGAAGCGGATCTTGGCCTCCTCCTCGGAGAACATGGTGGCGCCGGACTTGTCCTTGCCAAAAACCATGGCGCCGTTGGCGGCGGCATTCATCTCCTCGGCGGCCTTCTCAAAGTCGGAGGGCAGGAGGGTGGTCAGCTCCGCCTTCTCCAGCTGGGCCCGCATGACCGCCTTGCTCCAGGTGCGCTCAAACAGGTTGCGCACAAAGCGGGCGTTGGCGAAGGTGGGGCTCAGGTAGATGTTGTTGGGCAGGGTGCGGAAGTACTCCCGCACCAGGTCGATGAACTCCTCCCCGAAGAGGAAGTCCTTCCGGGCCTGGGCGAAGAAGATCTCGGAGAGCTGCTCCCGGGTGTAGTTGGGGAAGTTGATCTCATAGGGCATCCGCTGCACCAGGCCGGTGTTGGAGCGCATCAAATCGTCGATCTCGTCCTTGTAGCCGGCCATGATGACCACCATGTCGTCCCGGTGGTTCTCCATCTCAGAGAGCAGGGTGTTCAGCGCATCGGAGTTGAAGCTGGCGGTGCCGCCGCTCTCCTCCTTGACGGCCAGGGCATAGGCTTCGTCGATGAAGAGGACGCTGCCGTAGGCGTCGCGGCAGATCTGGGCGACCTTGGGGGCGGTGTGGCCCACATACTTGGCGATAAAGTCCACGCCCTCATACTCGAAGAAGACGCCCTTGCGCAGGATGCCCCGCTCCTTGAGAATTTGGCCCAGAATGCGGGCCACGGTGGTCTTGCCCGTGCCGGGGTTGCCGACAAAGCGCATATGGATGGAGGGACGCTCCGAGGTGGAGTTCCTGATGGAGTACTCGATCAGGGAGACGATCTCCCGCAGCTGGGCGGCCACCGGCTCCATACCGATGAGCTGGTTCAGCTTCTCCTCGCCGGAGAGGTTGATCAGGTCGCTGTCGCTGTCCAAATCCTTCAGGTCGGCGGCGGTGATGGCCCCGCCGATCTCGCTGTCCCCGGGCATGAGGCGCAGCTTTTCGTAGACCATCTTGTCCACCAGCTTCTCCACGGTCTTGATGCCGTAGAAGCGGCCGTCGCTCTTCTCATGGGCCACCAGCTGGGCCAGCACCGGCTCCGCCGACTCGTCCAGGGTGAAGCCGTAGCGCTGGGCCGCGTTGGCGGCGCAGACGCTCAGATCCTCAAAATCCATGGGGATGAAGGTGACGGTGCGCAGGAAGAACACGTCGTCCAGAATGTCCACCACGTTTTGCAGCGCCTTCTGCTCCAGGAAGGGCAGGCGGAAGACCAGCACGCTGTGGCTGACGGAGGCGATGGTGCGCAGCAGGCTGCGGTAGCCCGGCTTGTCCAGATTGCTCTGGCATTGGCTCAGATCCAGGCAGACCACCGTGTCCTCCAGCTTGGGCAGCCGCTCCCGCAGGGCGTTCTCCAGCTTCTGAATCTCGTCCAGATCCTCCAGATTGGGCAGGCGGATCTCCCCGCTCTCGTCGGTGGCGATCAGCTTGTTCTCATGGAGGAACTCGGCAAAGAGCTTCAGGGCGGTGGTCAGGCCATAGCCGTCGTCAATGGTGAAGAGATAGGTGTTGCGCTGTAAGTAGGAGCGATTCTTGAGGGTGCGCAGGGCGGGGGACAGCTTGCTGAGCTCGTCGGCCAGCGCCTTGAACTCCTCCGCCCCCACCAGGGCGTGAATCTTACCCAGGGCGGTGTTGTCCACCGGGGCGCTGTCCATGGCCTTTTTGACGCCGCGGATGGCGTCCGCCACCGTTCCGGCGGTATCGGACACGTCGCCGCTCTCGCAGGTCACGCGGATATCGCAGCTCTGCTCCCCCGCCATGGCCAGCAGCTCATTGCGGATGGCGTCGGAGATGTCCTGCCCCGAGGCGTCGCGCAGCGTGACCTCGCAATGGGTGTCCTGCAGCTGACTTACCTTGCTCTCGTAATGATTGCCCATGTGCTCGATCATCTTGCGGATGAGCAGTGAGGACGCGATCTTGGCGCGCAGGTCCAGATTGCTGCCAAAATCAATGGAAACATGGTAATATCTCATTCTGATCTCCTTTGCTGTTCGTCAGAATTTTTATCGAAAACAGATACCTACATATACTCTAACATATTAAAATATTTTTCTGCTGAAATCAACCATGTCCCCCTATTTTTTCCTCTATCTCGGAATGTGCGGCGGCCGGATTGTAAGGAATGACAAAATATGATGTATCATTTTCAATTTTGCTATTGAAAAAAACGAAATTCCGGTGTATAGTAAGAGGGAGAAGGAAACCGGCCTCGATGCGGAAAGGAGTGCTCGCTATGAAAAAAAGATGGGTGATTACCATTGGTCGGGAGTTCTGCAGCGGCGGCGCCATGACCGCCCGGAAGGTGGCCGAGCTCCTGGATATCCCCTACTATGACAAGATCATCATTGACAAGACGGTGGAGCAGACCCAGTTCGATCCCGAGGTGGTGGCCCACCACGACGAAAAGCCCGTGGGTTACTTTGACATCGGCGGCTATCAGTACGGCTACCGCTGGTACAGCGACGACCCCTCCCTGCTGCTGCCCCTGGGTATGCGCATTGCCAACGCCCAGTTTGACGTCATCACCCAGCTGGCCGACAAGGGCCCCTGCGTCATCGTGGGCCGCTGCGCCGACTATGTCCTGCAGGATCGCCCCGACGTGGTCAACGTCTTTATCCGCGCCGATATGGAAAAGCGGGTGGCCGGCTGCCGGGAGCGCTTCGACATCACCGAGGCGGAGGCCCGCAAGCTCATCAAAAAGACCGACCGCATCCGCTCCAACTACTACCACTACTACACCCAGAAGGAGTGGGGCAGCGCGAAAAACTATGACCTGGTCATCGACGCGGGAAAGCTCGGCATCGACGCCGCCGCCCAGATGATCGCCCAGCAGGTGCTTCGCCTGGATGAGGCGTAGCCCTTCAAGCATGATAAAACCGGGAACCGCTTTTGCGGTTCCCGGTTTGCTTTGTTTTCTTGGAATAGGAGATGCAATTATTTGGCGTAATCCACGGCCTTGGTCTCCCGGATGAGGTTGACCTTGATCTGACCGGGGTACTCCATCTCCTCCTCGATCTTCTTGGCGATCTCCCGGGCCAGCAGCACCATGCGGTCCTCGTCCACCTCGTCGGGCTTGACCATGATGCGGATCTCGCGGCCGGCCTGGATGGCGTAGGCCTTCTCGACCCCCTTGAAGGAGGAGGAGATCTCCTCCAGCTTCTCCAGACGCTTGATATAGTTCTCCACGTTCTCGCGGCGGGCGCCGGGACGGGCGGCGGAGATGGCGTCGGCGGCCTGCACCAGGCAGGCGACGATGGTCTGGGGCTCGATGTCGTTGTGGTGGGCGGCGATGGCGTGCACCACTTCTTCGTTCTCCTTGTAGCGGCGGGCCAGATCGACGCCGATCTGGACGTGGCTGCCCTCGATCTCGTGGTCAACGCTCTTGCCCAGGTCGTGGAGCAGTCCGGCGCGCTTGGCCATGGTGACGTCCGCGCCGATCTCGGCGGCCAGCAGACCGGCCAGGTGGCTGACCTCGATGGAGTGGCTCAGCACATTCTGTCCGTAGCTGGTGCGGTAATGCAGCCGGCCCAGCAGCTTGACCAGCTCGGGGTGCAGGCCGTGGACGTTGGTCTCCAGCACGGCGCGCTCGCCCTCGCTCTTGATGGTGGCCTCCACCTCCCGCTTGGCCTTCTCCACCATCTCCTCGATGCGGGCGGGGTGGATGCGGCCGTCGGTGATGAGCCGCTCCAGCGCGATGCGGGTGATCTCCCGGCGGACGGGGTCGAAGCAGGAGACGGTGATGGCCTCCGGCGTGTCGTCGATGATGAGCTCTGCGCCGGTGAGGGTCTCCAGGGTGCGGATGTTGCGGCCCTCGCGGCCGATGATGCGGCCCTTCATCTCATCGTTGGGCAGCGGCACCACGGAGACGGTGGTCTCCGCGACGTGGTCGGCGGCGCAGCGCTGGATGGCCAGGGCGATCTGCTCCCGGGCGTAGGTCTCGGCCTCCTCCTTGTACTTGGCCTGGATCTCCTTGAGCTTGACGGCCTCCTCGTGGGTGACCTCGTCGGCAAGCTGGCTGATGAGGTAGGCCTTGGCCTCCTCGGCGGTGAGCACGCTCAGCCGCTCCAGCAGGTCCATCTCGCTCTTCTTGAGGGCTTTGACCTCCTCCCGCGCCTTGTCCACTGCGGCCAGCTTGGCCTGCAGCTTCTCCTCCTTCTTCTCGATGGCGTCGGTCTTGCGGTCCAGGTTGTCCTCCTTCTGCTGGAGACGGCGCTCCTGCTTCTGGAGGTCGCCGCGGCGCTCCTTGATCTCGGCTTCCAGATCGGCGCGCTCCCGCTGAATCTCCTCCTGGGCGGCCAGAATGGCCTCCCGTTTTTTGTTCTCGGCGTCCTTGATGGCGGCGTTTTCGATCTGGATGGAACGCTCCTCCGCGTTCTTGATCGTCGCCTCCGCGTTCTTGAATGCCTGGACACGGATCAGAATACCGATCACAATGCCCACAATCAGGCAGACGACGCCGGAAATGATTGCTGGGATCATAGCTTTGTAACACCTCCTGTAAATCAATTTTGTTTGGCTTTTTATGCCGGTCAAAGTTTGTTGTGGGATGGGGTTTGCGCAAAAAAAGACACGCTTTGTGGGATACAAGGGCAATTCCCGCGAAGCGTGAAAGGACGAAGGAGAACGACCCGCAAGGGGGCCTCCAGTGACGTAAAAATTGAATTTTGATCGCAAATCGATATAAAAATATAGAAAATATATTAGAATATTGAAATTTGAAATCTATAATCAACGGAGGAACGTCATGCTTCTCCAACTGTATCCAATGATATTTTACAAGACTTTATGTCAAGTGTCAAGATAGTTGTGATTGGAAATGATAAAAAAGTTCCACTTTTCTCCCCCTCCGGGGCATATCTTCCCCGCCCGGCCCATAAGA
>JAFVAS010000300.1 GCA_017480395.1 Oscillospiraceae bacterium
ACCGGCTGGTCGCGGCGGCGGGGGAGGCGGACACCCTGGAGGACTTCTATGCCCGCGCCAAGTCCAAGCGCTACGCCCACGCCCGGATCCGGCGCATTGCCCTTCGGGCCTTCCTGGGGATCACGGCGCTGCCAGAGCAGGTGGATTATCTCCGGGTGCTGGGGGCGTCGGAGGTGGGACTGGCGCTGCTGCATGAGATGCGGACAAGGGCCGCTGTGCCGATCATCACCAAACCCGCCCACGGCAAAGCGCTGCCCGAACCGGCCCGAGCCCGGTTTGCCCTGGATCGCCGCTGCGACGACCTGTGGGGGCTCTGCCTGGAGCGCCCAATACCCGCCGGGTGGAGCTGGCGGCAGACGCCGGTGCTGAGGCAGAAAAAGTGATTGACCAATCGCGGGATCGGTGTTATGCTTTAAACCAGAACCGAACCGAAAATGAAGTCCGTCAAGGAGGTATTCTCTATGGATAAAAAGGCCCTGTATTCCCTGAGCTATGGCGTATTCCTGCTGGCTACCAAGTCCGGGGAGAAGGCCAACGCCTGCATCACCAACACCGGCATCCAGGTGGCCAACGACCCCACCCGCATCGCCATCTCCGTCATCAACAGCAACTACACCTGCGAGCTGCTCAAGGAGAGCGGCGTCTTCACCCTCTCCCTGTTGGATCAGAGCGTCTCCTTTGACACCATCAAATACTTTGGCATGCAGTCCGGCCGGACCGTGGACAAGCTGGGCGACCTCCCCCTGCCCGAGGACGCCCGGGGCATCCCCTACATGGGCTGGGGCGCCTGCGCCTATATCAGCGGCAAGGTGGTCTCCTCCCAGGATCTGGGCAGCCACACCCTCTTCATCGCTGAGGTGGTGGACGCCGCCGTCCTCAGCGACAAGGAGCCGCTGACCTACGCCTATTATCAGAGCGACATCAAGCCCAAGCCCGCGGCGAAGCCGACGGAGAAGAAGATTGTAGGCTGGCGCTGCACCATCTGCAACCACGTCTATGAGGGCGCGGAGCTGCCTGCGGATTACACCTGTCCCCTCTGCGGCCATCCCGCCGAGGACTTCGAGCCGATCTACGGCTGATTCTGCATCTGGGCGCAGTAGAACGGATGGCTTGAGCTTGCGGAGGTTTCACCGAATTCCGCCCGTTGCAACGGGCGGAATATAGTTGAATCACGAAAATTCCGGGGACATGCGCCTCGGAATTTTCTCTTCTCAGGCCGCAAACGTGCGAGTGCAGCGAGTGCGCTGCAGCGGCCTGCGATCCTTTCGCAGAACATGCTTGCATGTTCGAGAAATTTTTCCTTGACAATCGTAGGCGCGTCGGCTATAATATCAGAGCAAAAGAAAGCAGGAATGGTATCCCATCCTCACCCTCAGCCTTTTTATTGTGCAAAAGGGTCAACAATGTCGAGCTTCCTTCCCTCCCAATCGAGGGGAAGGTTCGTGTTGTGCGGATGCCGTTTCGGCGTCCGTTTTCATTTTTTATTGGAGGTGTGTCGGTATTAGCGCCAAAAAACAGGATCATCAGATCAACGAAGAAATCCGCGATAAGGAAGTCCGCCTGATCGGTGCGGACGGTGAGCAGCTGGGTGTGATGAGCTCCAGCCAGGCCCTCTCCATTGCCGAGGAGGCCGGTCTGGATCTGGTCAAGATCTCGCCCAAGGCGGTTCCCCCCGTCTGCAAGATCATGGACTACGGCAAGTTCCGCTTTGAGCAGTCCAAGCGGGAGAAAGAGGCAAAGAAGAACCAGCATGTGGTGGAGATCAAAGAGGTGCGCATGTCCCCCGGCATCGACGTGGGCGATTTCAACACCAAGCTCCGCTCCGCGCAGAAATTCCTCGCCGAGGGCAACCGTGTCAAGGTCACCGTCCGGTTCCGCGGCCGCGAGATGGCCCACACCGAGATCGGTCTGAACCTGCTGAAGGATTTTGCCGCACAGTGCGCTGCCGTTGCGAATATGGATAAGGCCCCCAAGCTGGAGGGCCGCCACATGTCCATGTTCCTGGTACCGAAGACCCAGAAAGAGCTGAAAAAGGACGCCAAAGAGCGGGAAGCCGCAGAAGCGGCCAAAAAGAACGCCTAACTAAGGCCGACCCGTCCGGGCCGGATGAAAGGAGAAACCAAAATGGCTAAGCTGAAAACCAAGACCCACAGCGGTGCGAAAAAGAGATTTAAGGTCACCAAGAGCGGCCGCGTGAAGCGCGCCCACGCCTTCACCAGCCACATCCTGACCAAGAAGACCACCAAGCGCAAGAGAGGCCTCCGCATGGGCGGCTATGCTGACGTGACCAACGAGGCCACCGTCCGCAAGATGATCCCTTACAAATAAGATAATCACCCGTACGTTAGGAGGCATATTACTATGGCAAGAGTCAAACGCGCGATGATGACGCGCAAGAGAAGAAATAGAACCCTGAAGCTGGCCAAGGGCTATTGGGGCAGCAAATCCAAGCACTTTAAGATGGCCAAGCAGGCCGTCATGAAGTCCGGCGCCTATGCCTACACCGGCCGCCGCCTGAAGAAGCGCGACTTCCGTCAGCTGTGGATCACCCGCATCAGCGCGGGCTGCAAGGCCAATGGCATCAACTACTCCAACTTCATCCACGGTCTGAAGCTGGCCGAGGTTCAGCTGGACCGCAAGATTCTCTCCGAGCTGGCCGTCAACGACAAGGCCGCCTTTGCCCAGCTGGTCGAGCTGGCCAAGAGCAAGCTGGCCTGATTTCAACCCCATACAAAACAGATCCCCGGCCCGTGCTGTTGCACAGGCCGGGGTTTTTGCGCGTTATTTTGTTATTTTGCGCGAATTTATTCTGTGATATGGACGTGGTTGTTGATATGCTCCATGCAGTAGCAGTAGTAGCCCACGCACTTGGAGCAGTAGCGGAACTCCAGATCGGGATAGTCGGTGTCGGTTTTGCCGCAGACGGCGCACTTGTGCAGGTAGCCCTGGTTGTTCTTTTTGGTCTGGGCCGCCCGCTTGAAGTCCATGGTGCTGCGGCTGGTGCTGCGTTTCTGGCGGCGGACGTAGTACATCAGCTCATCCCAGAAGAAGATCAGATAGGCCAGCATGCTCACCAGGATCAGCAGCACGCCCCCCAGGTCAAAGGCGATGATGGAGCGGATCAGGGCCAGCGCGATCAGGGCGGCGTCGATCCAGGCCAGCCACTTTGCCTTGACAGGGATGATGAAAAAGACCAGGAACTGCAGGTTGGGGAAGAGCGTCGCAAAGGCCAGGAAGAGGCTCAGGTTGATGTAGGACATGGTGGCATAGCCGGTGAACAGCCCCAGAACAGCGACCAGCACCACGCCGGAGCAGTAGTAGATGGTGAACTTGCCCGATCCCCATTGGCGCTCCAGATTGGTGCCGATGAACCAATAAAAATAGGCGCCGATGGCGAACCATAGGATGCTGGAGTTGTCCGGCACGATGACGAAGGAGATCAGCCGCCACACCTGGCCGTGAAGGATCAGGCCGCTGCTGAAGTATAGCATGGGGGAGAGGGAGTAGTTGCTGACCATGTCCAGCACAAAGACAATGGCCTGGCAGATCACGATGCCCAGCATCAGATTGGGAATGCCGAACCGCGGGTGTCGGTAGCAGAACCGGTCAATTTTATCACTGAGAAACTTCATTGCGTCAACCTCTGTTTCCACGGATTGTTCCGTCACATTTTATTGTTGTGCAGATTGCCGCTCTTGGCGCCGGAGCGGGAGAGCAGATCCTGCACCCGATGCTCCGCCTCCAGCAGCTGGGCGTAGGTGGATTGCACGGCCTGTTCCGTCTCCCGCAGCTTCCGCCGCGTCCGGGCCAGCAGCACCAGAGAGACGATCAGCGCAACAGGAATGACGAGAAAAAAGAAGATCATGACAAGATCCATAAAATCCAAAACCAACACCCCCCAAATCTTCGCCCTATATTTTACTCGCTGCGGCGCACAAAGTCCAGAACAGATTGTAAACAATAGAGAAATGTGCTACAATATGTCTATCTGATGCCCCGCAGCGCGGGGGGGCGGGAAAGGGGGAGGTCGGATGCGGCCGGCAAAACGAATCGCGGTCTGTGGGCTGACGGTGGCGTTGGCCACGGTCTTTCTGCTCCTGGGCGGCGTGATCGGTGTGGGCACCTATATCATGCCGCTGCTGGCGGGCTTTCTGCTGCTCCCCGCCGGGAGGGCCTATGGCTGGAAGTATCACCTGCTCCTCTGGATCGCCGCGTCGATTCTGACGCTGCTGCTCACCCCGGATCTGGAGGAGGGACTGATGTTCCTCTGCTTCTTCGGCTGGTATCCCGCGGCGCGCCCTGGGCTGGAGCGGCTGGGACAGCCCTGGCGCTGGGCGGCCAAGCTGCTGGCCTTCAATGCGGCCCTGGCGGTGGCCGAGGGTGTGCTGTATTTCCTGACCGTGGGAGAGGGCACGGAGGGCCTCTGGCTGCTGGTGGTCTTCTGGGTGCTGATGAATGTGGTCTTTCTGCTCTATGATACCCTGGTGCCTCGGGCGGAGCAGCTCTATGAGCGGCGCTTGAAGAGCGCGCTGCACCTGGATCGGTGAGAGGAATAAGGGGAAATAAAAAAGTGCGCCCCGGCAGGGGCGCAAAGGGCGCGGCAGCTTCGTAAATTTGCGCCCAAAGGGAGAATGGAGTGGGCCACCCGGCCCGGAAACGTATATTGGATGAGCTGCATGCTCAGTATACGATAAATTCCAGTTATTGTCAAATTCTATTTTTGTTGAAACGAGGGAAACGCTATGTATCTGTTGGGCGGAATTTTACATACCATGACCGCAGATCCGGTCGAACCGGGTTATGTGGCCTTTGAGGGCGGAACAATCACCGCCGTGGGGCCCATGTCCGCGCTGGAGCTGCCCAAGGGGGCGCAAACGCTGGATGTCACCGGCTGCCACATCTACCCCGGCCTGGTGGACGCCCACTGCCACCTGGGCGTGTTCGACGACGGACTGACCGTCGAGGGGGCGGACGGCAACGAGGGCACCGACCCCGTCACCCCCCAGCTGCGGGGCATCGACTCCGTGGACCCCTTCGACCGCGGCTTCCAGGAGGCCCGGGAGGGGGGCGTCACCACGGTTGTCACCGGACCGGGCAGCGCCAACGCCATCGGCGGCCAGCTCTGCGCCCTGAAGACGGCGGGACGCCGGGTGGACGACATGATCCTCCGGGCACCGGTGGCCATGAAGTTCGCCCTGGGTGAGAACCCCAAGCGCTTTTACAGGGCCCGCAGCCAGGCCCCCACCACCCGCATGGGGACGGCGGCGATCATCCGGGAGGCCCTCTTCCGGGCCAGGGCCTACGCCGAGAAGAAGGATCGGGGGGAGCATCCGGAGTTCGACATGAAGCTGGAGGCGCTGGAGCCGGTGGTGCGGGGTGAGCTGACCGCCCACTTCCACTCCCACCGCGCCGACGACATCTGCACCGCCATTCGGATCGCCCGTGAGTTCGATCTGGACTATGTCATCATCCACGGCACCGAGGGCCACCGCATCGCCGATATTCTGGCGGCGGAGGGGGCCCGGGTGGTCACCGGCCCGGTGCTGGGGGACCGCAGCAAGCCGGAGCTGTCCCACAAGGAGCACAGCAACACCGCCCGGCTGATGGAGGCGGGGGTGCTGACCGCCGTGTGCACCGATCACCCGGAGAACCCCATCCAGTATCTCCCCCTCTGCGCGGCCATGGCCGCCCGGGAGGGCATCGCGCCGGAGCAGGCCATGGCGTCCATCACCCGGGACGCGGCGGTGATCGCCGGCATCGCCGACCGGGTGGGCACGCTGGAGCCGGGTAAGGACGCGGATATCGCCGTGTTCCGGGGCCATCCGCTGGAGGTGGCCTCCACCGTGGAGGCGGTGTTCATCGACGGCAACCGGGTGAAGTGACCAAAGAGGGGAGCGCCACCGGGAAACGGACAAACTTTTTTCGCTGAAATCGTTGACAAATCCCGTGGAACTTGATATGATATCAAAGCCGCTTTGAACAGGTTCCAAGGGAGTGGTATGCCCTCTCCCACCTGCAACAGCGAGCCCGTATTTAAGGAAAGAGGTGCAAAAGCATGACCGCTATCATTCTGACCGGCGGCAAGCAGTACAAGGTTGCTGAGGGCGATACCCTCTTCATCGAGAAGCTGCCTGTTGAGGCCGGTGACGCCGTGACCTTCGACCAGGTTCTGGCCGTGATCGACGATGACAAGGCCACCTTCGGCACTCCCGTCGTGGAGGGCGCCAAGGTTGAGGCCACCGTGGAGAAGAACGGAAAGGGCAAGAAGATCGTCGTCTTCAAGTACAAGCCGAAGTCCGGCTACAAGCGCAAGCAGGGCCATCGTCAGCCCTACACCAAGGTCACCATCAACAGCATTGTCGTTGGCTGATGACTACCGTCAAATTCACGATGGAGGGAAGCCGCATCACCGGCTTCACCAGTGAGGGTCACAGCGGATATGGCGAAGCGGGGGAGGATATCGTCTGCGCCGCCGTCTCCAGCACCATCGGCCTGGTCGAGTGCGCCTGCAATACCGTCCTCGGTATCGCCGCCAGCGTCAGGATCGACGAGAAGAAGGCCCGCATCTCCCTCCATCTCCCCGGCGGACTCTCCCCGGAGGACGAGCACACCTGCCAGACGCTGCTGGCGTCGCTGATGGTGTACATCGTGGAGCTTCAGGAGGAGTACCCTGATTATATTACCGTTATGGAGGTGTAAAGACCTATGAAGATTTCCATTCAGTTCTTCGCCCATAAAAAGGGCGTCGGCTCCACCAAGAATGGCCGTGACTCCAACTCCCAGCGCCTGGGCGTGAAGCGCGGCGACGGTCAGTTCGTCCTGGCCGGCAACATCCTGGTGCGTCAGCGCGGCACCAAGATCCATCCCGGCACCAACGTGGGCATCGGCAAGGATGACACCCTGTTTGCCCTGAAGGACGGCCGTGTCAAGTTCGAGAGACTGGGCAAGGACCGCAAGCAGGTCTCCATTGTGGAGATCGCGCAGTAATTTCGATTGCTGACAAAAGCCTCGAACATATCGTTCGAGGCTTTTTCCATGAACGAAAGGAGGAGAAGCCATGGCAGCTTCCTTTGTCGATACCGCAAGGATCACCGTCAAGGCGGGCAACGGGGGCAACGGCGCGGTGGCCTTCCACCGGGAGAAATATGTGGCGGCCGGCGGGCCGGACGGCGGCGACGGCGGCCGGGGCGGCAACGTCGTGCTGGTGGTGGATGACAATATGTCCACCCTGATGGACTTCCGATATAAACGCAAATACACCGCGCCAAATGGCGTGGACGGCTCCGGCGCCCGCAAGACCGGCAAGGACGGGGCGGATCTGGTCATCCGCGTCCCCCGGGGTACTGTCATCCGGGACGCGGAGACCGGCGAGATCATCCACGATATGTCCGACGCGGAGCCCTATGTGCTGGCCCGGGGCGGCCGGGGCGGCTGGGGCAACCAGCATTTTGCCACCCCCACCCGGCAGGTTCCCCGCTTCGCCAAGGCGGGCATGGCCGGGGAGGCGAGAGAGGTCACCCTGGAGCTGAAGCTGCTGGCCGACGTGGGGCTGGTGGGCTTCCCCAACGTGGGAAAATCCACCCTGCTCAGCGTGGTCTCCAAGGCCCAGCCCAAGATTGCCAACTACCACTTCACCACCCTGTTTCCCAACCTGGGCGTGGTCTATGTGGACGAGGGGGTCAGCTTCGTCATGGCCGACATCCCCGGCATCATCGAGGGGGCCAGCGAGGGGGCCGGACTGGGCCACGACTTCCTGCGCCATATTGACCGGTGCCGCCTGCTGGTGCATCTGGTGGACGTCTCCGGCAGCGAGGGCCGGGACCCCATCGCCGACTTTGACACCATCAACGAGGAGCTGAAGCGCTATTCCCCGGAGCTGGCCGCCCGGAAGATGATCGTGTGCGCAAACAAGACCGATATCCTCTATGATCCCCAGCTGCTTGCCGACTTCAAGGCCCATGTGGAGGGCCTGGGGTATCGCTGCTTTGAGCTCTCTGCCGCCGCCCATGTCGGGGTGCGGGAGCTGGTCAACGCCATCGCCGCCGAGCTGGCCGCGCTGCCTCCGGTCAAGGTCTATGAGGCGGAGTATGTTCCCCGTCCCCCGA
>JAFVAS010000301.1 GCA_017480395.1 Oscillospiraceae bacterium
CTGGTCTCCCCCGCCGCCATCCGCCGCCGGCTGGAGGGGGTACGGGTGCTGACCCTCGCCACCGTGGAGCGGGAGGAGCTGATCCTCGCCCTGCGGGAGGTTACTGACCTGGAGCGCCTCATCGGCCGGGTGGTCTACGGCTCCGCCAACGCCCGGGACCTGGCCGCCCTGGGCCAGGGGCTGGGGAAGGTGCCCCGGCTGCGGGAGCTGTGCCAGGGGCTGGAGGCCCCGATCCTGGCCGAGCTGACGGGCCAGCTGACCGACCTGCCCGAACTGCGGGAGGAGCTGGAGCGCGCCATCGTGGACGAGCCGCCCCTGACCGTCCGGGAGGGCGGCATGATCCGCCCCGGCTACTCCCAGCAGGTGGACGAGCTGCGGGATATCCAGAACGGCGGCCGGGACATGGTGGCCCAGATGGAGGCCCGGGTCAAGGAGGAGTGCGGCATCCGCAACCTCAAGGTGAGCTATAATAAAGTCTTTGGCTACTATATCGAGGTGTCCAAGGGCCAGATCGGCCTGGTGCCGGAGCACTGGGTGCGCAAGCAGACCACCGTCAACTCCGAGCGCTACATCAACCAGGAGTTAAAGGAGCTGGAGCACACCATCCTCTCCGCCGGGGATCGGGCGGTGGCCCTGGAGTATGAGCTGTTCTCCGCGCTGCGGGAGAAGGTGGCCGCCCAGGTGGAGGCCATCCAGGCCCTGGCCCGGGCCATCGCCACCCTGGACGCCCTGTGCTCCTTCGCCGCCGTGGCGGTGGCGCAGCACTACGTCATGCCCACCGTGGACGACAGCGGCGTCATCGACATCAGGGAGGGACGCCACCCGGTGGTGGAGCAGGTGCTCCGCGACGCCTGGTTCGTCCCCAACGACACCTATATGGACGGCAGGGACGACACCCTGGCCATCATCACCGGCCCCAACATGGCGGGCAAATCCACCTATATGCGCCAGGTGGCCCTGATCTGCCTGATGGCCCAGGCGGGCTCCTTTGTCCCCGCCGCCTCCGCCCACCTGGGGGTGGTGGATCGGGTGTTCACCCGCATCGGCGCCAGCGACGACCTCTCCGCCGGGCAGTCCACCTTCATGGTGGAGATGAACGAGGTGGCGGAGATTCTGAAGCACGCCACCCCCCGTAGCCTGCTCATTCTGGACGAGATCGGCCGGGGCACCTCCACCTACGACGGCATGAGCATCGCCCGGGCGGTGCTGGAATACTGCGCGGGGAAAAAGCTGGGGGCCAAGACCCTCTTCGCCACCCACTACCACGAGCTGACGGTGCTGGAGGGGCAGATTCCCGGCGTGAAGAACTACAACATCGCCGCCAAGAAGAAAAAGGACGACATCATCTTCCTGCGCAAGATCGTCCGGGGCGGCGCGGATCAGTCCTACGGCATCGAGGTGGCCAAGCTGGCCGGGGTGCCCGACGGGGTGATCCGCCGGGCCAGAACCATTCTGGAGGAGCTGGAGTCCGGCGGTGCTGCCGTCCCCACCCCGCCCCCCGCGCCGGAGCCGGAGGAGGTGCAGGTCTCCCATCTGGATCTGGGGGCCCAGGAGGCCGCCCGGCGCATCCGGGCCATCGACCTCAACACCCTGACCCCCATCGAGGCCATGAACCTGCTGTTTGAATTGAAGCGCGGCCTGGATGAGTGACATGCCTTCCCCGCCCCCCTCAGTCCCGCTTCGCGCGACAGCTCCCCCCGCCGGGGGAGCCAGGCAAAGAAAGGATACCCAATGTCCAAGATTTTTCAACTCGACCCCCATGTGGCCGACCTGATCGCCGCCGGCGAGGTGGTGGAGCGCCCCGCCAGCGTGGTCAAGGAGCTGACGGAGAACGCCATCGACGCCGGGGCCACCCAGATCACGGTGGAGATCCAGCGGGGGGGCATGAGCTATATCCGCGTCACCGACAACGGCTCCGGCATCGAGCCGGAGGACTGCCTGGTGGCCTTCCTCCGCCACGCCACCAGTAAGATCCGCACCGAGTACGACCTGGAGGCCATCGGCACCCTGGGCTTCCGGGGGGAGGCCCTGGCCGCCATCTCCTCCGTGTCCCGGGTGGAGCTGATGACCCGCACCGCCGACCACCCGGAGGGCACCGCCCTGCTGCTGGAGGGGGGCAGCGTCCGCTCCCGGGAGGAGATCGGCTGCCCCGTGGGCACCACCATGATCGTCCGGGATCTGTTTTTCAACACCCCCGCCCGGCAGAAGTTCATGAAGCGGGACTCCGCCGAGGGGGCGGCGGTCTACGCCGTGGTGCAGCGCGCCGCCCTGTCCCACCCGGAGGTATCCTTCCGCTTTATCCGGGAGGGGAAGGAGGAGCTGAACACCCCCGGGGACGGCACCCTCAAGTCCGCCATGTACGCCGTGCTGGGCCGGGATCTGGCCCTGGGCTTTGTCCCCTGCTCCGCCGAGGGGGAGGACATCTCGGTGGAGGGCTTTGTCTCCCAGCCGGTGTGCTGCCGGGGCTCCCGCAACAGCCAGTTCTTCTTCGTCAACGGGCGCTACGTCAAGTCCCGCACCATGCAGGCGGCGCTGGAGCAGGCCTATCAGAATCAGAAGATGGTGGGCAAGTTCCCCGGTTGCGTGCTGCACCTGACCACCAGGCTCTCCGGCGTGGACGTCAACGTCCACCCCACCAAGACCGAGGTCAAGTTCGCCAGCGAGAAGCGGCTCTTTGACGCGGTGTACTACGCGGTGAAGGGGGCGCTGGAGGCCAAGACCGCGCCCCCCAAGGCCAGCCTGGAGACGGCCAAGCCCCGGGTGGAGCGCCACGACACCGTAACCCCCAACCAGACCTTCTTCCAGACCGTGCCCGCCCAGGAGTTCCGCGCCGGGCTGCGCTCCACCGAGGTGGCCCCCTATGACGCCGGGCCGGTCCGGCCTGTCCGCCGGGAGGAGCCGGAGCCCTATATCTCCATTCCCACCGCGCCCCCCTTCCCCAGCCGGAAGCCGGAGCCGACGCCCCCGCCGCTGAATCGGCCGGAGCCGACGAAACCCGCCGCGCCGGAGAAGCCGAGGGAGCCGGAGCGCATCGAGATTCCGGACCCCCCCGCCCCTGCGGCGATGCCGGCGGCCCCGGAGATCCCGGCAACCCAGGCCGAGCCGAATATTCCGGAAGCCCCCGCAGCGCCGGAGCTTCCGGAAGCCCCAGACACCCCGGCCTGGCGCATGGTGGGGGAGGTGCTGCACACCTACATCATTGTGGAGCGGGGGGATGAGGTCTGGTTCATCGACAAGCACGCCGCCCACGAGCGGATGAATTTTGACCGCCTCAAGGCCCAACATCACCGCCCCATGCGGCAGCTGCTGCTCACGCCGCTGATCCTGCGGCCCGGCCCGGAGGAGCGCGCCGCCCTGCTGGAGCAGCTCCCCCTGCTGGAGGAGTTCGGCTTCGAGGCGGAGGATTTCGGCGGCGGCAGCCTGATTGTCCGCTCCGCCCCGGACTATCTGGAGCAGGATCAGATTCAGCCCGCCCTGGAGGAGATCGCCGCCGCCCTGCTGACCACCGGCACCGCCGACCCCGACGCCGCAAGGGATGAGGTGCTGCACACCATGGCCTGCAAGAGCGCCATCAAGGGCGGCTGGAAGAACACCCGGGAGGAGCTGGAGGCGGTCTGCGCCGCCGTCATGAACGACGAGGTGCGCTACTGCCCCCACGGCCGCCCCGTGGCCATCCAGCTGGACAAATCCGATTTTGAGAAGCAGTTCAAGCGGGCGTAACCGCCGGAAGGAGGCCCCATGACCCCACAACTGATCTGCGTCGTCGGGCCCACCGCCACCGGCAAGACCGCCCTGGGGGTCTGGCTGGCGGAGCGATATGACGGCGAGGTGGTGTCCTGCGACTCCATGCAGCTCTACCGGGGCATGGACATCGGTACCGCCAAGCCCACGCCGGAGGAGACCCACGGCGTCCCCCACCACATGATCGACGTGGCGGAGCCCTGGGAGGACTTTTCCGCCGAGCGCTACCGCCGGGAGGCGTCGGCCTGCGTGGACGACATTCTACGCCGGGGGAGGCGACCCATCGTGGTGGGGGGCACCGGCCTCTACCTGGACGCCCTGCTGCGATCCGAGGGCTATCCCATCCGCGCCACCGGCTGGCGGCAGAAGCTCCAGGCCCAATTTGACGCCGAGGGCATCGCTCCCCTCTGGGCGGAGCTGGAGGTGGTCGACCCGGAGACGGCCCGACGCCTCTCCCCCAACGACATCAAGCGGGTCATCCGGGCGCTGGAGGTCTGGCACGAGACGGGCAGGACCCTCACCGACCACAACGCCGCCACCCGGAGCCTGCCCCCCCGCTACACCGCCGTCAAGCTGGCCCTGAGCTACGCCGACCGCGCCGACCTCTACCGGCGCATCGACACGCGGGTGGACGAGATGGCCCGGCAGGGCCTGGCGGACGAGGTGGAGCGGCTGCTCCGCGCCGGGGTGCCCGAGGGGTGCACCGCCATGCAGGCCATCGGCTACAAGGAGCTGATCCCCGCCGTGCGGGGGGAGGCCAACCTCTCCGCCGCCCTGGAGCAGGTCAAGCTGCGCTCCCGGCAGTACGCCAAGCGCCAGCTCACCTGGTTCCGACGCTTTGGGGACATTCATTGGTATTTTCACGCACACGAGCCGAATTTGGCCGACCTTCGACGCGTTACAGCAGAAAAACTGGCCGAAGTTGGCATACAATAGCCCGCGGGGACAACCCGTGTGGGCGCGTCCTCAAATCTTTTAGAGAAAAAGGACGTGATCCAATTGGCAAAGGAAAGCAATCACTTACAGGAGACCTTCCTGACCCGGCTCTACCGCACCCGGATTCCGGTGACCATGTTTTTGATGAACGGTTACCAGCTCCGGGGGGTGGTCACCGGCTTCGACGCCTTTGTGCTGGTGCTGACCAGCGACGGCAAGCAGCAGGTGATCTACAAGCATGCCATCTCCACCATCGCGCCGGAGCGCCCGGTGCCGCTGCGGGAGGAGGAGTGAGCCGGAACAGGGAGCGGGAAAGGAAATCCGCCCATGAAACAGGGAACCCATATCTTTCGCATCCTGATGATCGTGCTGTTTGCGGGGGTGCTGGCCTACTTTGGGGTCTACCTCTGGAACGCCCTGACCGTCGGGAGCGACACCGCCACCGTCTACACCTACACCGCCAGCGAGGCGGTGGAGACCAGCGGCTATTTCTTCCGGGACGAGACGCTGCTCTCCCAGTCCGCCGACATGGCCCAGCCCCTGTGCGCCGAGGGCGAGCGGGTGGGCACCGGGGACGTGGTGGCCCGCATCTATCAGAGCAGCGAGGGCTTTGAGATCCAGCAGCAGCTGGAGGAGGCCATGGCCACCCGGGACAGCCTCTATTACATCCGCTCCCGGGTGGGCAGCCTCTCGGACAGCGCCGCCCTGGACGACCAGATCGTGGGGGCCTTCACCGCCCTGCGGGGGAAGGTGGCCTCCGGCGACCTGAGCCAGCTGGATCAGTCCACCGGCACCCTCAAGAGCCTGATCTTCCGCCGGGATTACAGCTATAACAGCACCGACACCCTGGATCAGCAGATCGAGGAGGCCGAGGCCGAGGTCAGCCGCCTCACCGCCCGGGCCAGCTACGCCTACACCAGCGTGCCCGCCCCGGCGTCGGGGCTGTTCTCCGCCACGGTGGACGGCTACGAGGGGGTGCTGACCCTGAACGTGCTGGAGGATCTGACCCCGGCGCGGCTGGCCTCCCTGGCCGGGCGGCAGAACGACACCTCCCAGCGCCGCATCGGCAAGATCATCACCAACAACGGCTGGTATTTCGCCTGCAACGTCTCCGCCCAGAACACCCGCAAGCTCTACAAGGGGGCGCAGGTGACCCTGCGCTTTGCCGACGCCGCCCGGGATTTTCCCGCCAAGGTGCTCACCGTCAGCGCCGAGCAGGAGGGGCTGGTCACCATCGTCTTCTTCTCCGAGTCCTACGCCGCCCAGGTGGCCAACCTGCGCCACCAGAACGCTGAGATCATCACCGGAACCGCCACCGGCTTCCGGGTGCCCAAGCGGGCGGTGCGGGTGGCCGAGGACGGCACCCTGGGCATCTACCGCGTGGCGGGAGCCCAGGCGGAGTGGATCGACATCACCATCCTCTGGGAGGATGAGGATTATTATCTGATCGCCCAGACGGTCCCCACCGATGAGGAGGGCAACCGCCTGGAGCAATCCGCCTTCCAACGGGCCACCGCCCTGCGGGAGGGGGACACCGTCATCGTCAAGGGCGAGGCGCTGTATGATGGAAAGGTCGTGACCGATTGATGGAACAGAATGTAAAAGCCAACATCGAGGCCGTGCGCGCCGAGATCGAGCGGGCCGCCCGGGCGGCGGGCCGGGACCCGGGGGAGATCACCCTCTGCGCCGCCACCAAGATGCAGACCAGCGAGACCATCCGCGCCGCCATCGCCGCGGGCATCACCGTCTGCGGGGAGAACCGGGTGCAGGAGCTGACCGCCCACCTGAACGACGACGCCTACGCCGGCGCCGAGGTGCACTTCATCGGTCATCTGCAGCGCAACAAGGTGAAGTATGTGGTGGGCAAGGTGGCCCTGATCCAGAGCGTGGACGGGGAGGAGCTGCTCTCCCTCATCGAAAAGCGGGCCGCCGCCCTGGGCATCGTGCAGGATATTCTGATCGAGGTCAACATCGGCGGGGAGGAGAGCAAATCCGGCGTCACCCCGGAAAATGCCCACCGGTTGGCCGCCCTGGCGGGGGAAATGGAGCATGTCCGGCTGCGCGGACTGATGGCCATCCCTCCGGTGGCGACAATTTCCGGGGAAAATCGGCAATTTTTTGCAAGGATGCGTCAGCTTTATGTTGACATAAATGCAAAAAAGTACGATAATAAGAATACTATGGACGTATTGTCGATGGGTATGAGCGGCGACTACGCCGACGCCATTCTGGAGGGCGCCACCCTGGTTCGGGTGGGGACGGCGCTGTTCGGCCCCCGGAGCGCCAATCGCGCCCATGGCTGAGCCATGCCAAGCCATAACTGCAAGATAAAGGAGGAACCAGACCATGGGGCTTATGGATGAACTGAGAAAGCTGGCCCGACCCTACGAGGACGAAGAGGACGAGTACTACGAGGACGAGGAAGTGGACGTGGAGGAGGACGACGAGCCCGAGGAGCCCGCACCCCGCCGCAGCACCTTCCGCCGGGAGACCCGCACCCCGCGGGAGACCGCGCCCGTCCGGGAGACTGCGCCCCGTGAGGTGAGAGCCACCTCCTATCGGGATGGGTACGATGCCCCCGCCCCGCGCGGCACCAACAAGGTGGTCAACATCGCCGCCACCACCCAGCTCCAGGTGGTTCTGGTTCGGCCGGAGAAGTTTGAGAACGCATCGGAGATCGCCGATCACCTGCGGGACAAGCGCACCGTCGTGCTGAACCTGGAGAACACCAACAAGGACATCGCCCGCCGTCTGATCGACTTCCTCTCCGGCGTCGCCTACGCCCAGGAGGGCAAGATCAAGAAGGTCAGCGCCGCCACCTATATCATCACGCCCTTCAACGTGGATATTATCGGCGACCACGCCCTGATCGACGAGCTGGAGAGCAGCGGCTTCTATTTCTGACACCGAACCGCTGACCAATTAGAAAAATAATCAAAGGGGGATTTTCCTATGCTTACTCCGCAGGAAGTGGAAGAGCGCGCATTTCCAAAGGTGAGAAAAGGCGGCTACGACATGCAGGATGTGGATAACTTCCTGGATCAGTTGACCGCGGACTATACCGAGCTTTACAAGGACAATGCCGTCCTCAAGCGCAAGATGAAGGTGCTGGCCGACAAGATCACCGAGTATCAGGAGACCGAGTCCGCCATGCGCCAGACCCTGCTGGCCGCCCAGAAGATGGCCGACCAGATCGTGGCCGAGGCCGAGCAGAAGCGCACCCAGATCCTGGCCGAAACGGAGCAGATCGCCCGCGCCCGGGTCACCGAGATCGCCCAGCAGGCCAACGTGGAGGAGGCCCGCCTGGCCGCCGCCAAGAAATCCGTGGTGGATCTGACCGCCGACATCCGGGGCCTGCTGGCCCAGGAGAGCGAGTTCCTGGACAACCTGCCCGAGCTGGAGGTGGAGGCCGCCCCCGTGGTGGTGCCCGAGGCCGAGACCGCCGATGCCGCCGACGCTCTGGCCGCCGAGATCGGCGACTCCATCGCCCGGATGCTGGCCGAGGAGGACGCC
>JAFVAS010000302.1 GCA_017480395.1 Oscillospiraceae bacterium
AGCAGGAGTTCGACTGATCCCGCGTATTGAACACTCCGCGCACCCGGCCCACCACAGGGCCGGGTGTCCGACGTAACAGAAACTGATTTGAGGGGGAGAATGCCATGTTCCTGTCCTGGGGCATCATCCAAAGCGCGCTGGAGCTGGGCCTGATCTACGCCCTGGTGGCGCTGGCCCTGTTCCTGAGCTATTCCATGCTGAACGTCTGCGACCTGTCCACCGACGGCTGCTACACCCTGGGCTGCGCCGTGGGCAGCGTGGTGGCCATCGCCGGGCACCCGGTGCTGGCGATTTTCGCCGCCATGGGGGCGGGCATCCTGTCCGGCTTCATCACCGCCCTGCTGCAGACCAAGCTGGGGGTGGAGAGCCTGCTGGCCGGCATCATCGTCAACACCGGCCTCTACACCATCAACATCGTCGTCATGGGTCGCTCCACCCTGAGCCTGAACGACGCCGACACCGTCTTCACCGCCATGAAGTCCCTGCTGGACGGCACGCCCCTGGCAAACTTCTACAAGCTGATCGTGGTGCTGCTCTTTGTGGCGGTGGTCGTGGTGCTGCTGCTGCTCTTCCTGGGCACCCGGCTGGGCCTGTCCATCCGCGCCACCGGCAACAACCCGGAGATGGTCAAATCCTCCTCCATCAATCCGGCGCTGATGGTCATCATCGGCCTATGCCTGTCCAACGCCGTCACCGCCCTGGCGGGCTGCCTGATCGGAGAATACCAGAAATCCTGCGACATCAACATGGGCACCGGCATGGTGACCATCGCCCTGGCAAGCCTCATCATCGGCGAAACGATCTTTGGCCGCAAGACCATCCCCTGGCGGGCCATCGGCGTCATCGTCGGCGCCTGCCTCTACCGCGTGGTCGTCGCCATCGCCCTGCGGTTCAACCTCCCCGCCTCCGCCCTGAAGCTGGTCAGCGCCATCATCGTCGCCGTCGCCATCTCCTACCCCACCCTGATGAAGCTGGTGGACTTTGAGCAGAAGAAGCTGGCCGCCCGGGGCAGGAGCCTCTACCGCATCCTGACCTTCTGCTTCGGCGGCGTCACCCTGGCCTGCATCGTCCTGGCCGTGCTGCTCCCCGGAGCAAGGGCGCTGTTCGTACTGCTGGCCGTGCTCGCGGTCATCGGCCTGATCTGGGCGGTGCTGCGGGATCGGGCGCAGCTCCGGAAAGGAGGCGAGGCGACATGCTGAAGCTGACCGACATCTCCAAAACCTTCAACCCCGGCACCGCCAACGAGAAGACGGCGCTGAACCACCTGAGTCTGACGGTGAATTCCGGTGACTTCATCACCATCATCGGCTCCAACGGCGCGGGAAAATCCACCATGTTCAACGCCATCTGCGGCACCTTCTATGTGGACGAGGGCAAGGTGGAGCTGGACGGAACCGACCTGACCTTCCTGCCGGAGCACGCCCGTGCCCGGGAGATCGGCCACCTGTTCCAGGACCCGATGAAGGGCACCGCCCCCAGCATGACCATCGAGGAGAACCTGGCCGTGGCCTATCTCCGCACCGGCCGCCCCAAGTCCGCCTTTCTGAGCCGCGTCTCCAAGACGGATCGGCAGTTCTTCCAGGATCAGCTCGCCCAGCTCAACATGGGGCTGGAGGATCGGATGAAGCAGCCCGTGGGCCTGCTCTACGGCGGCCAGCGCCAGGCCCTGACCCTGCTCATGGCCACCCTGGTCACCCCCAAGCTGCTGCTCCTGGACGAGCACACCGCCGCCCTGGATCCCGGCACCGCGGAAAAGGTGCTGGAGCTGACAAAAAAGGTCGTCTCCGAGCGGAACATCACCTGCCTCATGGTCACCCACAACATGCACCAGGCGCTGGAGATGGGCAACCGCACCCTGATGATGGACGCGGGGCGCATCGTCCTGGACGTCTCCGGCGAGGAGCGCAGCCACATGACGGTGGACGACCTGCTGGAGAAATTCAGCGCGGGCGCGGGCCGGGCCCTGGACAACGACCGCATCCTCCTCTCCACCGAGGCCGACATCTGAACGATTTCTGATCTCATCAGACAACAAGCCCCGGCAGCCAAATGGCTGCCGGGGCTGTTTTGCCTGGTGTGATTTTCCGTCCGGAGGGAATTACTTGCTGTAGTTCTTGAACTTCTCCAGCATGGCGCGGGGGGTCTTGGAGGCGCGCTCGTAGCGCGGGCACTCCTCGTAGCCGGGCAGACCGGCCAGATACTTGGCGATCTTCTTCAGCTCCTCCAGGTCGTAACGGCTCATGAGGGTGATCTCCTCCATCAGGGGGGAGCCGCCGCCGTGGACGCCGGCCACCGCCTGAGCGCCCTCGAAGGCGTCGCAGAGCTTATCCTCCATCATGCGCATGACGCGATGGGTCTCCTCCGCGGTGTAGGCGGGATTGCGGACGATGTACTTGCTGCACAGCTTGCCGACGTTGTCCTCTTCCATGTAGAAGGACTCCTCGGTGGGCAGGGAGGCGCAGACACCGCCGGTCAGGTCGGCCAGGGTCTCATACTCGTGATAGATGTTGTGGCCCGCCAGACGACGGCCGGCGTTGGTCAGGATCTCATCGGGCACCCACTGGCCGGAGGGGAACTCGGTGGCGCGGTAAGCGGACTGCTGACCG
>JAFVAS010000303.1 GCA_017480395.1 Oscillospiraceae bacterium
AAGTTCCTCGACAGCTACTGCATCAACCTCTCCGCCCGCGCCCGCAAGGGCGAGCTGGACGCGGTCATCGGCCGCGCCGAGGAGATCGAGCGCGTCGTGCAGATCTTGAACCGCCGCCAGAAGAACAACCCCTGCCTCATCGGCGAGCCGGGCGTCGGCAAGACCGCCATCGCCGAGGGCCTTGCCCAGCGCATTGCCGCGGGCGAGGTGCCGTTCAAGCTGCGCAGCAAGGAAGTGTACTTACTCGACCTGACCGCGCTCGTCGCGGGCACGCAGTTCCGCGGCCAGTTCGAGAGCCGCATGAAGGGCCTGATCGAGGAGATCCGCAAGTCAGGCAATGTCATTCTGGTCATCGACGAGATCCACAACATCGTCGGCGCCGGCGACGCCGAGGGCAGCATGAACGCCGCCAATATCCTGAAGCCCGCCCTGTCCCGGGGGGAGATCCAGGTCATCGGCGCCACCACCTTCAACGAGTACCGCAAGCACATCGAGAAGGACACCGCCCTGGAGCGGCGCTTCCAGCCCGTCACCGTCAACGAGCCCTCCATCGAGGACAGCGTGAAGATCATCCGGGGCATCGCCCACTACTACGAGAACTACCACTGCGTGCGCATCTCCGACGCCGTCGCCTATCAGACGGTGGTGATGTCGGAGCGCTATATCACCGACCGCTTCCTGCCCGACAAGGCCATCGACCTGCTGGACGAGGCCTGCTCCGACGTCAACCTGCACAACGAGCACCTGGCCCGGCTGGCCGCCATCCGGAAGGAGCGGGCCGATCTGGCCAAGGAGAAGGAGCTGCTGCTCAGCGAGGCCTCCCGCCAGGACGAGAAGCGCAACGACGAGCTGACCCAGAACGAGCAGCGCCAGGCCCGGGCCCGGCAGGAGATGTCGGTGCTCAACCAGGCCCGGCGCACCATCCTCAACGACCTCTCCATGGCCGAGGATCAGCGCCGCACCCGGCTGGAGGCCAACGACGCCCGCCGCGCCGACATCCAGCGCCGGCTGGACGCCCTGGGCGAGGAGCGCCGGGGCATCGAGAGCCGCCAGGCGGACCAGTCCTACGCCCGGCTGGCCGTCATCCGCTCCCAGGATCTGCGCCTGGAGCAGGAGCAGCAGGAGCTGGAGGGACGCCCCTGGCCGGAGCTCAATGTGGAGAATCTGGCCCGGGTCATCGAGCAGTGGACGGGCATTCCCGCCAGCCGCATCCAGGAGGCGGAGTTCGGCCGCCTGGCCCATCTGAGCGAGCGGCTGAAGGAGCACATCATCGGCCAGGATCAGGCCGTCGACGCCGTCACCGCCGCCATCCGCCGCAACCGGGTGGGCATCTCCCCGAAGCACAAGCCGGTCTCCTTCATCTTCGTCGGCTCCACCGGCGTGGGCAAGACCGAGCTGGTCAAGCGGCTGGCCGAGGATCTGTTCCACACGCCGGACGCCCTGATCCGGCTGGACATGTCGGAGTTCATGGAGAAGCACGCCGTCTCCCGGCTCATCGGCTCCCCTCCGGGCTATGTGGGCTATGACGAGGCGGGCCAGCTGACGGAGAAGATCCGCCGCAAGCCCTATGCCGTCATCCTCTTTGACGAGATCGAGAAGGCCCACCCCGACGTGCTGAACATCCTGCTGCAGATTCTGGACGACGGCCGGGTCACCGACTCCCACGGCCGCACCGTCAACTTTGAGAACACCGTCATCATCATGACCTCCAACGCCGGCAGCGACCGCAAGGAGGCCACCGTCGGCTTCGGCCATACCCTGAACGAGCAGGACGAGGAGCGCACCATGAAGGCCCTCCAGTCCTTCCTCCGGCCCGAGTTCCTCAACCGGGTGGACGAGATCGTCCACTTCAACCGCCTCAGCGAGGCGGATTTCAAGGGCATCACCCGCATTATGCTGGGGGAGCTGGTGGACTCCCTGGAGGAGAAGGGGGTCGCCTTCACCTACGACGACGCCCTGGTGGACTACCTGACCCACAAGTCCTACTCCCTGACCTACGGGGCCCGGAACCTGCGCCGCCTGATCCAGCGGGAGCTGGAGGACGCCATCGCCAGCCAGATCATCTCCCACTACGAGTCCCCCGTCAGCCGCATCCAGGCCACGGCGGCGGACGAAAAAATCCAATTGGTCGCCATGTGACCCAACAGCCCGCAGCGCAGATGCTGCGGGCTTTTTTTCTTTCCTTTCTTTTGCTGCAGCCTTGACAAATAGAAATTCTTCTATATAATAAGTGATAGAAATGATTCTATGTGAGGTGATCCCCTTGGAGCCGATCTATACGGAGACCGCGCGGATGCTGAAGGCGATTTCTGATCCCAAGCGGCTGCGCATCGTCGATATGCTCTCCTGTGGGGAGCTGTGCGCTTGCAACATTCTGGAGGCATTCCAGGTCACGCAGCCCACCCTGTCCCACGACATGAAGGTGCTGGTGGAGGCGGGCATCGTGCAGGACCGGCGGGAGGGGAAGAATATCTTTTATTCCCTGAATGACGCGCGCCTGGCGGAGCTGTCCGGGGTGCTGAACCGTATGTTCACCTCCAAACCGGACTGCATCTGCAATCTGGGCTGTTCCTCCGGCTGCGGGTGATTCCGGGCGGAATCGTGACCTGACACGAGCTGTCGTCCCCCACAGCGGGGGACGGCGGATTGTCTGCCCAATACATAGAAAATTTTCAATATATCAAAGAGATTGTGAGGAATTAGTATGCGCAGCGAAACGGGTGCCATCAGCGTGTTCCAGCGGTATCTGACCCTCTGGGTCATCCTCTGCATGGGGATCGGTGTCATGATCGGGCGGTATTTCCCTCAGATTCCGGAGCGCCTGAACCGCATGACCTATGCCAACGTGTCCATCCCCATGGCGGTGCTCATCTGGCTGATGATCTACCCCATGATGATGAAGGTGGACTTTAACAGCGTGAAAAACGTGGGCCGGAACCCCAAGGGGCTCTTCGTCACCTGGGCGGCCAACTGGCTCATCAAGCCCTTCACCATGTACGGCATTGCCAGTCTGTTCTTCTTCCGCGTCTTCCGCACCCTGATCCCGGCGGCGCTGGCCGGGGAGTACCTGGCCGGGGCGGTGCTGCTGGGGGCGGCGCCCTGCACTGCCATGGTCTTTGTGTGGAGCAGCCTGACCGGGGGCGACCCCGCCTACACGGTGGTGCAGGTGGCCACCAACGACCTGATCCTCCTGGTGGCGTTTGCGCCCATCGTCAAGTTCCTGCTGGGGGTGTCCCAGGTGCCGGTGCCCTGGGCGACCCTGCTCCTGTCGGTGGCGCTCTTTGTGGTGATTCCCCTGGCGGCGGGACTGGTCACCCGGCGTATGGTCACGCGGAGAAGGGGACGGGCGTACTTTGAGGGCGTGTTTGTCAAGCGGTTTGACGGCGTCACCACCGTGGGACTGCTGCTCACCCTCATCCTGATCTTCTCCTTCCAGGGGTGCGTCATCTGGAACAACCCGCTGCACATCCTCCTGATCGCCGTGCCCCTGACCCTGCAGACCTTCCTGATCTTTGCCGTGGCCTACCTCGCCTGCAAGCTGCTCCGGCTGCCCCACAGCATCGCCGCCCCGGCGGGGATGATCGGCGCGTCCAACTTCTTCGAGCTGGCGGTGGCGGTGGCCGTGGCCCTGTTCGGCACGGCGTCCCCCGCCGCCCTGGCCACCACGGTGGGGGTGCTGACGGAGGTGCCGGTGATGCTGCTGCTGGTGCGCTTCGCCAACCGCACCGCGGGCTGGTTTGAAGTGACGGATCCGCCGGCGCGGCGGTGAGGATCGCGTCTCGCTTCGCCTCCGGGCCCGACCCTGTGTCGGGCCCGGTTTTTCCGCCGTTATCACTTTTTTGATTTAATGTGAAAAATAATGTGGTTGAGATTCCGTGGGAAATGAGCTATAATAGCATAATCACACCCAAGGAGGGGAGGGGACGGCATGGAGGCCCGGCTGACGGAGCTGAACCGCAATGAAATTCTGCTCTATCTCGGCCACCGGGGCCAGGCCATCCCCCCGGAGCTGGAGGAACAGATGGAGCGCTGCATCCGGACGGTCACCGCCGCCGCCCGACCCCGGCTGGTCTACCGCCGTCTGGCGGTGCGGGACGGGGAGCTGGACGCCCTGCCCGGGCTGGGGAACGACCTGCGCGCCATCCTGCGCCCCTGTCGGGAGGCGGTGCTGATGGCCGCCACCCTGGGCCCGCTGGTGGAGCAGGTGCTGATGCGCAGCGGCGTCACCGACATGGCCGACGCCGTCATCATGGACGCCTGCGCCAGCGCCGCCATCGAGAATGTCTGCGACCACTTTGAGTTCGACCTGCGCGCTGAGCTGAAGCGGGAGGGATGTTTCCTCACCGACCGGTTCAGCCCCGGCTACGGCGACTTCCCCCTGGAGCGGCAGAACGCCCTTTGCGACACCCTGAACGCCGCCCGGCGCATCGGGCTCACCGTCACCGAGAACCACATCATGATCCCCCGGAAATCCGTCACCGCCGTCCTGGGGATTGCGGAAAATCCCCAGCCCCTGCGGGCGCGGGGCTGCGCGGTGTGCAGTATGTTTTTGAACTGTCCCTATCGAAAGGAGGGCGAGACCTGTCATGGCTGAGTTGCTGCTGCTGGACGGGGCCATGGGCACCATGCTCCAGGCCGCCGGACTCCCCCTGGGGGAGCGCCCCGAGCTTTTTGGCATGGAGCACCCCGAGGTGGTGGAGGCCATCCACCGACAATATATCGACGCGGGCAGCCGGGTGATCTACGCCAACACCTTCGGTGCCAACGCCCACAAGCTCCGGGACACCGGCTTCACCGTGGAGGCGGTGCTGGCCGCCAACCTTGCCGCCGCCCGCCGCGCCGCCGGAGACCGGGCGAAGGTCGCCCTGGACGTGGGCCCCATCGGGGAGCTGATGGAGCCCCTGGGCACCCTGTCCTTCGACGAGGCCTACGCGATCTACGCCGAGATGGTGCGCGTGGGCCAGGCCTGCGGCGCTGACCTGGTCATCTTCGAGACGATGACCGACCTCTATGAGGTGAAGGCCGCGGTGCTGGCAGCCCGGGAGAACAGCACCCTGCCTATCTGGGTGACCATGAGCTTTGAGAAGGGCGGGCGCACCTTCACCGGCACCACCGTGGCCAGCATGGCCGCCACGCTGGACGGCCTGGGGGTGGACGCCATGGGGGTCAACTGCTCCCTGGGGCCGGAGGAGATCCTGCCCCTGATCCGGGAGATGGGGGAGTGGACGGACCGCCCCCTGATCGTCAAGCCCAACGCCGGCCTGCCCGATCCCGCCACCGGGGCTTATGACATGGACGCGCCGGAGTTTGCCCGCCAGATGGCGGACTTTCCGCCCCTGGGGGTGCATATCCTGGGGGGCTGCTGCGGCACCACCCCCGACTTCATCCGTGCCCTGGCCGCCCTGCCCGAGGCGGCGCAGCGGGGGGAGAAAAGGCTGCGCCGGGGCGTCTGCTCCGCCAGCCAGATGACCGAGTTCAACGGCGTGCGGGTCATCGGGGAGCGCATCAACCCCACGGGCAAAAAGCGCTTTCAACAGGCCCTGCGGGAACGGGATCTGAACTATATCATGGAGCGGGCCATCGAACAGGCCGACGCCGGGGCGGACATTCTGGACATCAACGTGGGTCTGCCCGGCATTGACGAATCGGAGATGATGACCGCCGTGGTCAAGGCGGTGCAGAGCGTGGTCTCCCTCCCGCTCCAGATCGACTCCTCCGACCCCGCCGCCATCGAGGCGGGCCTGCGGGCCTGCAATGGCCGGGCCATCGTCAACTCCGTCAACGCCGAGCCGGACAAGCTGCGCGCCATCCTGCCCATCGTGAAGAAATACGGCGCGGCGGTGGTGGGGCTGACCATTGATCAGTCCGGTATCCCCCAGACCGCCGGGGCGCGCTTTGAGCTGGCCAAGCAGATCGTGGTTGCTGCCCTATCCCAGGGCATCCCCAAGGAGGACGTGCTCATCGACTGTCTGACCCTTACCATCTCCGCCCAGCAGGAGCAGGCGCTGGAGACCCTGAGGGCGGTGGACATGGTGCACCGGGAGCTGGGACTGCACTGCGTGCTGGGGGTGAGCAACATCTCCTTCGGCCTGCCGGAGCGGGATCAGATCACCGTCAGCTTTCTGACCCAGGCCATGGCCCGGGGTCTCGACCTGCCCATCGTCAACCCCAACACGAAGGCCATCATGGACACGGTCTTCGCCTACCGCGCCCTCTCCTGCGAGGACGTGGGGTGCGAGGCGTATATCGCCCGCTTCGCCGGGCAGTCCTCCGCCCCACAGACCGCCCCCCAGGCCGGGGGGGAGATGACGGTGGAGCAGGCGATTCTGAAGGGGCTGAAGCAGGAGACCGCCGACCTGACGGCGGGTCTGCTGGAGCACATGACGGAGCTGGAGGTCATCAACCAGCGGCTGATTCCCGCCCTGGACGTGGTGGGGGAGAAGTACGAGAAGGGCCAGATCTTCCTGCCCCAGCTCATCAACTCCGCCAACGCCGCCTGCGCCGGGTTTGACCTCATCAAGCTGCGCATCGCCCAGCGGGGCGGGGAGAGCGTCTCCAAGGGCAAGATCCTGCTGGCCACGGTGGAGGGGGACATCCACGACATCGGCAAAAACATCGTCCGGGTGGTGCTGGAGAACTACGGCTATCAGGTCATCGACCTGGGCCGGGACGTGCCGGTGCAGACGGTGGTGGACGCCGCCATCGCCGAGGACGTGCGCCTCATCGGCCTTTCCGCCCTGATGACCACCACGGTGGAGTCCATGCGCCGCACCATCGCCGCCCTGCGCGAGAGCGGCCACCCCTGCAAGGTGATGGTGGGGGGCGCGGTGCTGACGGCGGACTACGCCGCGGAGATCGGCGCGGATTACTATACCCGGGATGCCAAGGCCTCGGTGGACGTGGCCAAGGCGGTGCTGGGATAATTTCAATGGAGCGATTCTTTCTATGACAGTCAGAGAACATCTAAAGGCCGGGCCCCTGCTCTTCGACGGCGGCATGGGCACCTATTTCTCCCAGCGCAGCAAGTCCGCCGGCAGCGGCTGCGAGCTGGCAAACCTCAGCCAGCCGACCCTGATCGCCGACATTCACCGGGAGTATCTGGAGGCGGGGAGCCAGGCCATCAAGACCAACACCTTCGCCGTCAACCGCGTCGCCTTTCAGGGGGACGAGGAGCTGGCCCGGCGCACCATTGAGGCGGGCTGGCGTCTGGCAAGCGAGGCGGCGGCAAAGTTTGACGCCTTCGTCTTCGCGGACATCGGACCCATCACCGAGCTGAGCGAGCAGGCCGACGCGGAGCGGGAGTACATCTGGGTGGCGGAGCAGTTTCTGGCCCTGGGGGCGCGAAATTTCCTCTTTGAGACCAACGCCAACCCCCGGGGACTGGCCGCCGCCGCCCGATTCATCAAAGAAAAGGCCCCCGACGCCTTCGTCATCACCAGCTTTGCGGTGCAGGCCGACGGCTTCTCCCGGGACGGCATTTTTGCCTCGGAGCTGATTGCCGAGATGGCGGCCTGTTCGGCGGTGGACGCGGTGGGCTTCAACTGTGTCTGCGGCGCACGCCATATGCTGGAGCTGGCGCGGGAGCTGGATCACAGCGGCGTCACCCTCTCCCTGATGCCCAACGCGGGCTATCCGGTGGTCATCCACAACCGCACCTTCTACGAGGGCGACCCGGCCTATTTTGCCGCCCAGCTTGCGCAGCTGCGCATTGAGGGCGCGGCCATTCTGGGCGGCTGCTGCGGCACCACCCCGGTGCACATCGCCGCCGTCCGGGAGGCCCTGGCCCAGGCCGGACAGGGGGAACGCCCCGCCGCCCCGAAGCGCCAGACGCCCCGGGAGGCCGACTCCGACGGCAGCCGCTTCTGGGAGAAGCTGCGCCGGGGAGAGAAGGTGGTGGCGGTGGAGCTGGATCCGCCCGCCGACGTCACCCTGAACCGCTTCATGGGGGGCGCCTGGGAGCTGAAGGGGGCCGGGGTGGACATCATCACCATCGCCGACTGCCCCATCGCCCGGGCGCGGATGGACTCCAGCCTGCTGGCCTGCAAGATCCGCCGGGAGCTGGGGATGGAGGCCCTGCCCCACATGACCTGCCGCGACCGCAACCTGAACGCCACCAAGGCCCTGCTGCTGGGACTGTACGCCGAGGGCATCCGCAATGTGCTGCTGGTCACCGGCGACCCGATCCCCACCGCCGAGCGGGACGAGGTGAAGAGCGTCTATCAGTTCAACTCCCGCAAGCTGGCCGCCTTTGTCAGCGGCCTGGCGGCGAAAAATCTGCCCTCGCCCTTCCACCTCTTCGGCGCGCTGGACGTGAACGCCCGGAATTTCGATGTGCAGCTCCGGCTGGCCCAGCAGAAGCAGGAGAAGGGCATCGTGGGCTTTCTGACCCAGCCCGTGCTGACCCCCCAGGCCTTTGAGAACCTGAAGCGGGCCAGACAGGAGCTGAGCGGCTACATCCTGGGCGGCATCATCCCGGTGGTCAGCGCCCGGAACGCCCGGTTCATGGACAGCGAGATCAACGGCATCCGGGTGGACCCCCAGATCACCGCCCTCTATGAGGGCAAGGACCGGGCGGAGGGGGAGGAACTGGCGGTTGCGATTTCCGCCGAGATCGCCCGGCAGATTGCCCCCTATGTGGACGGCTACTACCTGATGACCCCCTTCCAGCGCACCGGCCTCATCTGCCGTATTCTGGCGGCGATGGGGGAGGGCGGGCTGATCTGATCCCAAAATGCAAAAAAGAGCGTGACGGCTGCAACGGCAGTCGTCACGCTCTGAATTTTTATCGGAAGCTGTTCACCCAGTTGCGCAGGGAACCCAGGTGATTGTTCTCAAAGACGGTGCGCCGCATCTCGTCGGTGACCGGGCCGTTTTGGGCCATCTTGGCCAGGATGGCGGCCTGGAGCTCCGCCACCGTCATCTGCTCCACGGGCTTGCCGGGCACGGGAACCGCCGGGGGCTCCGGCGTCTCCACCGCTGCCCTCGGCTCCTCCGGCGCGGCGAAGTCGAGCTGCGGCAGGGGGTCAGCGCTGATTTCCCCGGTCACCCAGAGCTCGCCGCCCTTGGGGGGCAGGGTGAAGCGGAGAGATCCGCCGCCGGCCTGAACCCGGGCCCCGCTCAGCGCCCCGGTGTAGACCTGACCGTCCCAGGCGGGGAGGGAGAGGTCGGCGGCGTTGTCGTCGCAGTTGACCGCCGCGATGACCTGCTGCCCCTCCAGGGTGCGGGAGAAGGCGAACTGGCGGTTGGTCAGGTGGAGCTGGCGGTAATCCCCCCAGCTCAGGGCCTTGACCTGCCGGCGCACCGCCCCCAGGGCGGAGATCAGGGCGGCGTGGGGCTCCTCCGCGGCAAAATCCTCCAGACGCAGGGCGGGCCGAATGGCGTCGTCGCTGCCGCCACGATGCTTCTCACCGGGGATGGCCCACTCGGAGCCGTAGTAGAGGGAGGGGACGCCGGGCAGGGCGTAGAGCAGCACATGCACCGGCAGGAAGTGGGCGGGATCGCGCAGCTTGGAGGCGATGCGCGCCACGTCGTGGTTGTCCGTGAAGTTGTAGAGCCGGAAGGGGCTGTGCCCCGCCATGCGGAAGGTGCGGTCCACGGTGTGGGCGATCTCGAAATAGTTGTGGTCGTTGTGGCCGGAGTAGAGGGCCTTGTGCAGGGCGTAGTCGGTGACGGAGTGGAGGGTCTGGCCGTTGACCCAGCGGCTGTAATCCCCGTGGATGACCTCCCCCATGAGCCAGAACTCCGGCTTCACCTCGTTGGCCAGCCCCCGCAGGGCCCGCATGAAGTCAAAGTCCAGCACGTCGGCGGCGTCCAGGCGCAGGCCGTCCACGTCGAAGGTGTTGACCCAGAACCGCACCACCTCCAGCAGATAGTCCCGCACCGACGGGTTGCGCTGGTTCAGCTTGGCCAGCAGGTCGTAGCCGCCCCAGTTCTCGTAGGAGAAGCCGTCGTGATAGCTGTTGTCCCCCCAGAAGTTGACGCTGCAGTACCAGTCCCGGTAGGGGGAGTGCTCCCGGTGCTCCCGCAGGTCGCGGAAGGCGAAGAAGTCCCGCCCGGTGTGGTTGAACACCGCGTCAAAGATGACCCGGATGCCGCTGGCGTGACAGGCGGCGACAAAATCGATCAGATCCTGGTTGGTGCCCAGCCGGGCGTCCAGGGTGTAGTAGTCCGTCGTCTCATACCCGTGGCCCACGGACTGGAACAGCGGGCCGATGTAGAGGGCGTTGCAGCCCAGGGCGCGGATGTGGTCGATCCAGGGGAACAGCGCCCGCAGCCGGGGCACCGGCGCGCCGTAGTCGTTACCCTTTGGGGTACCGGTCAGGCCCAGGGGGTAGATGTGGTAAAAAATCGCTTCGTCATACCATGCCATGGAACAATCTCCTTTGGAACAAATGCTCGTACCAGTATACCCCATTTGGCCCCCGGTGGCAAGGCGGGAAATTCCGCCACGGGCCGGCGGGGAAATTTAATCTGTTTTTCATTGAATCCGGGGGAGAAGTGCGATATAATTTCCATAAGAAAAATAATTGAAAACGGAGGTGCGCAAATGAAACAGCTGTTTATGAGGCAGAAGGTGTTCTCCTGGAAGGATCGCTTTTCGGTGCAGGACGAGTTCGGCGATGACCGCTACTATGTGGAGGGCAAGCTGTTCAGCCTGGGCCACCAGCTCTACGTCATGGACGCCAACGGGGAGGAGGTCGCCTTCGTGAAGCAGAAGGTGCCCTCGCTGCTCAGCCGTTACCGGGTCTACGTCGGGGAGGAGCAGGTGGCGGAGATCGTCCGGCAGTTCACCCTGCTGCGCCCGCGCTACACCATTGTGGGGCCCAACTGGGAGTGCGTGGGCAACATCCTGGCCCACGACTATGAGATCATCGAGAACGGCCAGACGGTGGTGGCCATCCACAAGGCGTGGCTCTCCTGGGGCGACACCTATGAGATCGACATCGCCGAGTGGGTGGATGAGCGCCTGGCTCTGGCGGTGGTGCTGGCCATCGACTGTGTCCAGGCGGATCAGGACGCCGCTGCCGCCTCATCAGCCTCGACCTGATTGCA
>JAFVAS010000304.1 GCA_017480395.1 Oscillospiraceae bacterium
ACGGCCCCTGTCCGATCCACCGACTGACCTTTCTGAAGAATCTATGAGCGGGGATACGTCCCTCCTGGGCAAGTGGGGGGAGGAGCAGGTGGCCCGCTATCTGCGGGTCCGGGGCTATACCGTCCTCGCCGCCGGGTTCCGCTGCCGCATGGGGGAGATCGACCTGATCGTCCGGCGGCGGGAGCTAGTCGCCTTTGTGGAGGTCAAGCTGCGCAAAAACGCCGACTTCGCCCGGGCCCTGGAACAGGTGACCCGCTCCAAGCAGAGGAGGATCATCACCACCGCGAAGGTGTATCTGGCCCAGCACCCGGAATTGGCGGACTGTCCCTGCCGGTTCGACGTGGCGGAGGTCTACGCCCCCCAGGGCACCGACACCCGCAGGCCGGAGATCCGCTATCTTGAAAATGCCTTCTGGTGAGGGCAGTATTTCCACAACCAGAATTCCCTGTTTTTTTCCGCAATGGCGCTTGACCAATGCGTCATTACCTGAGATAATATACTGTACTGCTCTGTTTGTCTGGAGCAGATCAGGAAATGTTTTCAGTTTTTCACGAAGGACGTGATCTTCATGTATTATCGGAGCACACGGGACAAGTCCCTGCGCTACACCCCGGCCCAGGCCATCGCCCAGGGCCTCTCCCGGGAGGGGGGACTGTTCGTCCCCGACGCGCTGCCCAAACTGCCGGAGGGCGCGCTGGAGCGGCTGAAGGGAATGACCTACCAGCAGCGGGCGGTCTACGTCATGGGCCTGTATCTGCCCGGCTTTTCGGAGGCGGAGCTGACCGGCTTTGCCGAGAAGGCCTATGGCCCGGCCAAATTCGACACCCCGGACGTCGCCCCGGTGCGGAAGGTGGACGAGAACACCTACTGCCTGGAGTTGTGGCACGGCCCCACCTGCGCCTTCAAGGACATGGCGCTCCAGATGCTGCCCCATCTGCTCACCGCATCTCTGGTGAAGAATGAGGAGCAGCGCACCGTCTGCATCCTGGTCGCCACCTCCGGGGACACCGGAAAGGGCGCGCTGGAGGGCTTTAAGGATGTGGATCGCACCCGCATTATGGTCTTTTATCCCAAGGACGGCGTCTCCGAGATTCAGGAGATGCAGATGCGTACCCAGGAGGGGGACAACGTCGGCGTCTGCGCCGTCGTGGGCAACTTTGACGACGCCCAGACCGGCGTGAAGCGCCTCTTCTCCGATGAGGCGCTGCGGGAGAATCTGTCCGAGCGGGGCTATTTCTTCTCCTCCGCCAACTCCATCAACTGGGGGCGGGTGCTGCCCCAGATCGTCTACTATATCTCCTCCTATGCCGAGCTGCTCCGGCAGGGGGCGATCCGGAACGGCGATAAGATCAACATCTGCGTGCCCACCGGTAATTTCGGCAACATCCTGGCCGCCTTCTACGCCAAGGAGATGGGCCTTCCGGTGAACAAGCTGATCTGCGCCTCCAACAGCAACAACGTGCTGACCGATTTCCTGACCACAGGAATCTATGACCGCAACCGGCCCTTCTACACCACCGTATCGCCCTCCATGGACATTCTGATCTCCAGCAATCTGGAGCGGCTGCTCTACGTCCTGTCCGGGGAGGATGACGCCCTGGTGTCCGACTACATGGCCCAGCTGGCCGCCAACGGCCGCTATGAGGTCAGCGACGGGATCAAGGCCCAGGTCAGGGAGCTATTTGCCGCCGGCTTCTCCACCGAGGATGAGACCAAGCAGACCATCGGGAAGATGTGGCGCGACAAGCATTACCTGATCGACACCCACTCCGCCGTGGCCTTCCATGTGCTGGAGCAGTACCGCGCCGCGTGCGGAGACGATCGCGTCACCGTGGTGGCCTCCACCGCCAGCCCCTTCAAGTTCGGCGACGCGGTGCTGGAGTCCGTCGGTGTGACCGATCTGCGGGGCGGCGTGGCCCTGCTGGATCAGCTCGCCGAGGTCAGCGGCATCCCCGCCCCCAAGCCCCTGGCCTCGCTGAAGGACAAGGCCCTGCGGTTTGACGCGTGCGTGGAGAAGGAGAACATGGAGCAGGCAGTCCTGGACTTCCTGAGCTGAGCGATGGCCCTGTATGTGCTGGGGGACACCCATCTGTCCTTCCGCTCCGAAAAGCCGATGGACGTGTTCGGCGGTGCCTGGGTTGGCTATGTGGACAAGCTCCGCTCCGGGCTGTCCGTGCTGCGGGAGGAGGACACCCTCGTCCTGGCCGGGGACATCTCCTGGGGGATGAGCCTGGAGGAGGCCCGGGAGGACTTTGCCTTTCTCGACGCCTTCCCCGGACGCAAGCTGATCCTCAAGGGCAACCACGACTACTGGTGGACCACCGCGAACAAGACCTATCAGTTCTGGGCGGAGAACGGCTTCACCACCCTGAACCTGCTGCACAACAACTGCTATTTCTACGGGGAGTACGCCCTGTGCGGCACCCGGGGCTGGTTCCTGGACGAGGAGAAGAACGGCCACAACCAGAAGGTCTTCCAGCGGGAGCTGATTCGGCTGGAGGCGTCGTTGAAGGCGGCGGGGGAGCGGCCCAAGCTGGCCTTCCACCACTACCCGCCGCTCTACCGGGGCTACCGGTGCCAGGAGATCATCGATCTGCTGGAGCGCTATGGGGTCTCGGCCTGCTATTATGGCCACCTGCACGGCGGCAGCCACCGCCTTGCCATCGAGGGGAGAGACGGGGCGCTGGACTATCGCCTCATCTCCGCCGATTTTTTGGGATTTCGACCGTTAAAAATTTGTGAATCCTGAAAAAAGGACTGGCTTTTCTCGGATGATTCTGATAGAATATCAGAGATATTGCGAAAACAAAGAAAATAATGCCTTTTTTGGCATACAGGAGGAAGCAACCAATGAACCTGAAGAATGTGGAAAACAAAGAGAAGAACACCGTCGTCCTGACCGTCGAGGTGCCCGCCGACGAGTTCGACGCCGCCGTTGAGAAGGTCTATCGCCGCAGCAAGGGCTCCATTGCCCTGCCCGGCTTTCGCAAGGGCAAGGCCCCCCGCAAGCTGGTGGAGCAGATGTACGGCGCCGACATCTTCTATGAGGACGCGGTGAACGATCTCTATCCCGTCGCCCTGTCCGAGGCCGTGAAGGAGTCCGGACTGGACATGGTCGGCTATCCCAGCGTCGAGATGAAGGAGCTGGGCAAGGACGGCTTTACCTTTGAGGCCACCATCGCCACCCGCCCTGTCCCCGTGCTGGGCGAGTACAAGGGCATCCACGCCCCCAAGGCGGAGGTCGTCATCACCGAGCAGGACATCGAGGACGAGCTGTTCCCCTATATCCGCCGCGCCACCACCCAGGCTGAGGTGGAGCGTCCCGCCGCCAACGGCGATATCGTGACCATCGACTTCGAGGGCTTCAAGGACGGCGTCGCCTTCGACGGCGGCAAGGCTGAGGGCTATGATCTGGAGCTGGGCTCCGGCTCCTTCATCCCCGGCTTTGAGGATCAGATCATTGGCATGTCCGCCGGTGATGAGAAGGACATCGACGTCACCTTCCCCGAGGACTACGGTGCCCCCGATCTGGCCGGCGCTCCTGTGGTGTTCAAGATCAAGCTGCACACCGTCAAGGAGAACCAGAAGCCCGAGCTGGACGACGACTTTGCCCAGGACGTTTCCGAGTTTGACACCCTGGATGAGTTCAAGGCCGATCTGGAGAAGAAGCTGCGCGAGCGCCGTGAGAAGAAGGCCCAGGAGGACTTTGAGGGCGCGATTCTCGACAAGCTGATCGAGGGCAGCGAGCTGGATGTGCCAGACACCATGGTGCAGTACGAGGTTGACCGCACCGTCGAGGACTATCAGAACCGCCTCCAGGGCGCTGGCTTCACCTTTGAGCAGTATCTGCAGATGATGGGCTCCAACCTGGCCTCCTTCCGCGCCGAGGCCCAGGTGGCCGCGCTGCGCCAGATCCAGGGCGACCTGATCTTTGCCGCCATCGCTGACGCCGAGGACATCCAGCCCACCGAGGAGCAGATCGCAGACGAGATCAAGCGCCTGGCCGAGCAGTATGACATGGATGAGGAGCAGATCAAGACCAACGTCCCCGAGTCCGAGATCCTGCGCATCGTGCGCAACTCCCTGGCCTCCAAGCTGGTCTATGATTCCGCCGTCATCGACAACACCCCCGCCGAGGAGCCCGAGGCCCCTGCGGCCGAGGCCGCCCCTGTTGAGGAGGCCGCTGACGCTCCCGCCGAGGCAGAGTAATTGATTTCCCGCAGGTATATCCTTCCGAAGGGAAGGATATACTTTTACCAGCCGTTCTTTCGGCTGCCACTTCAAAGGAGTACCAAGTTATGAGTTTAGTCCCTTATGTCATTCAGCAGACCAGCCGGGGCGAGCGGTCCTACGACATCTTCTCCCGCCTGCTGGACGACCGCATCATCTTCCTCTCTGAGGAGGTCAACGACACCACCGCCAGCCTGGTGGTGGCCCAGCTGCTCTATCTGGAGGCCCAGGACCCGGATAAGGACATCATGTTCTATATCAATTCCCCCGGCGGCTCCGTGACGGCGGGGATGGCCATCTATGACACCATGCGCTACATCAAGTGCGATGTCTCCACCATCTGCATCGGCATGGCGGCCAGCATGGGCGCGTTTCTGCTGTCCTCCGGGGCGAAGGGCAAGCGCATCGCCCTGACCAATGCGGAGGTCATGATTCACCAGCCCTCCGCAGGAACCCAGGGCAAGGTCACCGACATGGAGATCGACGTGGAGCATGTGCTGCGCATCAAGGACCGCCTGAACCGGCTGCTGGCCGAGAACACCGGCAAGACGCCGGAGCAGATCAAGGCGGACACCGAGCGGGATCACTGGCTCTCCGCCGAGGAGGCAAAGGAATATGGCCTGATCGACCAGGTGCTGTACCAGCGCTGAGTCCGGGATGGGAGCCGGGGCTTTTGTGAGAGAGTCCTGGCTCCCGCCTTCCGAAAAGAGGAACGACACATGGCAAAAAACGACGACATCAAGAAGAACAACATCCGCTGCTCCTTCTGCGGCAAGCATCAGGATCAGGTCAAGCGCCTGATTGCCGGGCCGGGGGCGTATATCTGCAACGAGTGCGTCTCCCTGTGCAACAGCATTCTGGACGACGGCGACTACGATGACGGATACGACGCCCTGGAGGAGGAGATCCCCGAGGTCATCATGACCCCCGCGGAGATCAAGGCGGTGCTGGACGACTATATCCTCGGCCAGGAGCGCACCAAGATCGCCCTGGCTGTGGCGGTCTACAACCACGATAAGCGCATCTATTTCGGCGGCGGCGACGACGTGGAGCTGCAGAAGAGCAACATCCTCCTGGTCGGCCCCACCGGCTGCGGCAAGACCCTCTTTGCCCAGACCCTGGCCAAGATCCTGAACGTCCCCTTCGCCATCGCCGACGCCACCACCCTCACCGAGGCCGGCTATGTGGGTGATGACGTGGAGAATATCCTGCTGCGCCTGGTGCAGGCGGCGGATTATGATGTGGAGCGGGCCGAACGGGGCATCATCTATATCGACGAGGTGGACAAGATCGCCCGCAAGAGCGAGAATACCTCCATCACCCGGGATGTCTCCGGCGAGGGCGTGCAGCAGGCGCTGCTGAAGA
>JAFVAS010000305.1 GCA_017480395.1 Oscillospiraceae bacterium
CTTGCCGGTCAGATTGCCCCCCACCCGGTCAAACAGCTTCTTCAATCCCTCGGCGCTCAGATCCCGGGTGAAATAGACCACGGAAGCATCGCCGGTTCGCTCCTCATAGGGCACATAGCGGTTTCCACCGGTACCAGGGGTCGGTTGTTTCATCTGGCATTCCTCCTTCGTCTGCGTCCGTATATTTATTATCCTCTTTTATTATAAAAGATACCCGCCCCCGATGCAAACAAAATTTCTGTGAAGAACCGTACAGGGCCCGAAACCGCCCCCGCCCCATCTTGATTGCCGCCGGGAAAGCGAATATAATGACCTTGACCACCTTTTCGACACTCCACGCGGTTGTCCCGATCCAGAACGGCAAAAGAGGGAGGGAGCTCCACGATGCAAAGGCTCTATACGGTCCCGGGGGAAACGCTGACCGGCACGCCCTGGGCACGCTACCCCCGGCCCCAGATGGTGCGGCAGGACTGGCTCTGTCTGAACGGCCCCTGGTCCCTCACCTGGGGCGGCGAGACCGCCACGATCCGGGTTCCCTTCTGCCCCGAGAGCCTGCTCTCCGGCGTGGAACCGCCCCCGCGCTGCGGGGAGGAGATGATCTATCGCCGCACCTTCTCCCTCCCGGAGGGCTGGTCGGGAAAGCGGGTGCTCCTCCACTTCGGCGCGGTGAACCGGGTCGCCGTAGCGGCCCTCAACGGCGTGGAGGTGGCCCGGCACGGGAACGGCTACCTCCCCTTCTCCGCGGAGATCACCGACGCCCTTCGGAGCGGGGAAAACGAGCTGACCGTCCGGGTGGTCAACGACCTCTCCCCCAAGCACCCCTGGGGCAAACAGAGGCTTGACCGGGGCGGCATGTGGTACACGCCGGTGTCCGGCATCTGGCAGACCGTCTGGCTGGAGGCCGTCCCGGAGGTCTACATCCGCTCCCTCACCCTCCGCACCGGGGCGGACTTTGCCCTCATCACCGCCGAGGGCGTCACCGACGGAACCGTCACCCTGGAGGGGCGGGACTATCCCCTCTCCCACGGCCAGGCCCGCATCCGGCTGGAGCATCCCATCCTGTGGTCTCCGGAGCATCCCCACCTGTACCGCTTCTCCGTCACCTGCGGGGAGGATCGGGTGGAGTCCTACTTCGCCCTGCGTACCCTCTCGACCCAACGGGTGGGCGGCGTCCCCCGGCTGTGCCTCAACGGAAAGCCCTACTTCTTCCACGGCCTGCTGGATCAGGGCTACTGGAGCGACGGCCTCTATACCCCCGCCGTCCCGGAATGCTATGAACAGGATATTCTATCCGCAAAAGCCCTGGGCTTCAACACCCTGCGCAAGCACATCAAGATCGAGCCGGAGCAGTTCTACTACGACTGCGACCGGCTGGGCATGGTGGTCTTTCAGGACATGGTCAACTGCGGGACATATGCCTACCTCCGGGACACGGTTCTCCCCACCCTGGGCCTGCTGCACAGGCGGGACAGGCGGCTCCACCGGGACCCGGAGACCCGCCAGAACTTCCTGGACGCCATGGAGGGGACGGTGCGCCTGCTGGCCAATCACCCCTGCATCTGCCTGTGGACCATCTTCAACGAGGGCTGGGGGCAGTTCTGCGCCGACGACGCCTACCGCCGCCTGCGCGCACTGGATGACACCCGGTGGATCGACGCCACCTCCGGCTGGTTCCACCAGCGGGAGAGCGATGTGGACAGCCTGCACATCTACTTTCAGAAGCTCCACCTGGGCCGCAAGCCCCTCCCCCAGCTGCTCTCTGAATTCGGGGGCTATTCCTGCACCGTTCCCGCCCACAGCTTCCACCCCGAGGCGGTCTACGGCTACCGCAAATACACCGATCGGAATACCTTTGTGGGCGACCTGCGCGCGCTCTACGAATCCCGGCTGCTCCCCCTCGTCCCCCAGGGGCTCTGCGGCGCGGTCTATACCCAGCTCTCCGACGTGGAGGACGAGACCAACGGCCTGCTGACCTATGACCGGAGGGTGCAGAAGGTTCGGCCGGAGGAGCTGGCGGACATCGCCCGGCGGCTCCAGGAGGCGATCCGGCCCGCCGGACAGGATTGACCGAACAAAACACACCCCGCTGACTTCGATACAGTCAGCGGGGTGTGTTCGTTGATCAGATTTTATAGCTGAATCGCGCTGTCGTAGCCGGAGCGGACAGCGGTGCGGACGTTGTTGGCAACCACGCAGTCGCCCACCGCAAAGAACTCCTCGGCGATGGTGCGGAAGCGCTCGACCTGCTCCCTCCGGGACACCATACCGGCGGCCAGCACCACCAGCTCCGCCTCCACGGTGTGCTCCCCGTCCTCGTCCCGGTAGGTCAGGCCGGCCTCGGTGATGGCGGTGCATGTGGCGTTCAGGTGGAACTTCACCGACTGCTCCATGTGCTTGGTCAGCGCCACCCGGGGGATCGTGCAGGAGGTGGCGGCCAGCACGCCGGTCATCTCCACCAGCTCCACCTGCTTGCCCAGCTCCTCGGCCAGGTAGACCGCCGTCTCGCAGCCCACGTCGCCGCCGCCCAGGACGGCGATCTTTTGCTCAGGCAGCGTACCCGCCCGGGCCCGGGCATAGGCCTCCTCGGCGGTGATGACGTTGGCTCCCGTCACCCCGGGGAGGTTGGGGATCAGAGCCGTGGCCCCCACCCCGGCGATGACCACGTCGGGCTCCAGGGCCTCCACCCCCTCCGGGGTGGCCTCGGTGTTCAGCCGGACGTCCACGCCGGTCTTGTCCACCATGTGGATCAGATAGTCCATGAAATGGCACAGATCCCGCTTGAAGGGCACCTGGCGGGAGAAGGTCAGCTTGCCGCCCAGCTCGGCGGCCCGCTCCAGCAGGATGACCTCATGGCCCCGCTGCCGGGCGGTGATGGCGGCCTCCATACCGGCGGGGCCGCCGCCGACCACCACCACCCGCTTCTGCTCCCCCACCGGGGGCACCAGCCACTTCAGCCGCAGCTCCCGGCCCACCGTGGGGTTGACGGAGCAGCCGAAGGTGCTGGCGCGGCGATAGTCCAGACAGTGGAAGCATTTGATACAGGGAATGATCTCGTCCTCCCGGTCGGTGCGGGCCTTAGTCACCAGGTCGCAGTCGGCGATGGTGCCCCGGGCGGTGGAGACGATGTCCGCCTTCCCCTCGGCCAGGGCGGCCTCGATGTCCTCCGGGCGCTGGAAGCCCCCCAGGGTCAGCACCGGGATGTGGATCTCCCCGGACTGCTTCACCGCCTGGGCCAGATAGGCGTTGACGCCGGGCAGCAGGAAGTTGTTGGGGTGCATGATGTGCTCCGTATCGGAGAAAAAGCTGCCGGCGGAGATGTGGGCGATGTCGATCTTGTCCTGGATCAGCTTGAGAAATGCCACGCAGTCGTCGGTGGTAAAGCCGCCGTCGATCAGCTCGGAGCCGGAGACCCGGTACTCGATCAGCAGCTTTCGCCCCACCCGCGCCCGGATGGCGTCCAGCACCATGATGGGGAACTTGGCCCGATTCTCCAGGCTGCCGCCGAACTCGTCGGTGCGGGTGTTGTAGAGGGGGGAGAGGATCTGGCTCAGGATCCGGCCGTGGCCCCCGTGGATGAGGATCAGGTCAAACCCGCACTTCACGGCATTCTCCGCCGCGTCGGCGTAGAGCCCGGCGATCTGCTCCATCGCGTCCCGGGTCAGGATTTCCGTGCCCGGATCGCCGTTGACGCTGTAGCTCACCTTCTCCCCCCGGTAGTTGTAGCCGTGGTAGGAGAAGCCCAGCAGCTCCAGCGACGCCTTTGCCCCATAGAAGTGGATGGCGTCGGTCAGGTGATTCCAGAAGCGGTGGGACTCGGGATCAAAGATATTTTCGTGGGCGTGGGCGGCGTCGTAGTCCTGAAAGATGTCCATATTCTGGGCGGATACCGTGATGGTGGCGGCACCCCCCTTGGCCTTGTTGGCATAGTAGGCGATGGCGTGGTCGTTGGGCCAGGGGTTCTTGTCGTAGAGCAGGTGCGCTCCCGCCGGAGCCGTCCAGACCCGGTTTTTGAAGGTGACGCCGCCGATGGTGATGGGGGCAAACATATGGGGATATTTGCGTTTCATGTCGATCTCTCCTCAAAAAACGATGTAATTGACCACACCGGCGCAGAGGATCAGCTCCGCGCCCACGATCAGAATTGCCGCGGGAAAGGACAGGCCGGGAAAGTGGGCCTCCCACAGCGGTGTCCGCCGGGCGCCGACGCCTCGGCGGGTCATCAGCAGGACCGCGCAGATCAGCAGCGCCAGTCCCCCCACGCCAAAGCCCAGCCGCTACAGGGCGTC
>JAFVAS010000306.1 GCA_017480395.1 Oscillospiraceae bacterium
ATCATCGTGCCCATCGCCACCGGCCTGATCTTGGGGCCCACCGGCGTTGTGGGTCTACTTGGCGGCGTGTCCGTCACCGGCTTCGCCATGGCCGTGTTCATGTCCAACGCCGGCGGCGCCTGGGACAATGCCAAGAAGTACATCGAAAGCGGCCACCACGGCGGCAAGGGCTCCGAGCAGCACAAGGCCGCCGTCGTGGGCGATACCGTGGGCGACCCCTTCAAGGATACCTCCGGTCCGTCCCTGAACATCCTCATCAAGCTGTGCTCCACCGTGTCCATCGTGTTCTCCGGCCTGATCCTGGCCTTCAACCTGATGAACATGCTGTAAGGCACACTTCCGCACCTTCGTTCCCCCGCCCGCCGGCGGGGGAACTTTTTTTGCCCGCAGGCGAGAGGAGAAGGGAAGGCTTTCGACGAGAGGGCTCCGTCATGACGCATATTTCTGTTCAAAAGCGCCGCAAAGCGCGGGGACCATCGGGGAGAAAGGAGCGGCCCGCCCTCAAACAGGCGGGACAGTTGCCTGGCAATCACGCCGCAGCCGACGGCGGCTTCGGGGGCTTTCCCCGAACTGCGGCCATCATCGCTTCCTTCCTCGACCGGTCAGCGAGGGGAGTTGGGCCCGCTGGGCATGAACGACGACTCAAAGGGAAACGAGGCGCGGCCCTCAAGGGGCGCGCCTCGTTTCCCTTTATGAAAGCTCCGTGTGCAGCTTGGATGCCCCGCCGGGCCCTCCGCCTCCGTTTTGGTCCCAAGGCAGGAGCCGCCCGGCCGGCGAAGGGGCGCCGCCCGCTCCTCAGAAGCGGTGCGCCGCCGTGTTTCGCCATCCCGCTGTACTCCTTAGGGCAGCGCCTCCGGCTCATACTTTTCCGTGAACTGCTTGCGCCGCCGCTGGAAGGTGGCGGGGGACATCTGCAAGTGCCGGGCCGCGTCCCGGATGTTGCCGTACTGCTCATAGTATAGGTTCAGATACCGCAGCTCTGTCCGTTCCAGCAGCTCCGTCAGGTCTAAGTCTTCGCCGGAAAAGCCGGTAGGTTGGGGGATCTGCCGGTCTCCGGGAAGCAGCTCCGGCTGGATCACGTCCCCATCCGTCATGATGACCGCCTGCTCCACGGCGTTTTTCAGCTGACGGACGTTGCCTTCCCACGCGTTGTTCAGCAGAACGAAGCAGGCGGTGGGAGAGAATTTTTTGTGAAAGCCGTACTTTTCATTGTAGTGGGCCAGGAAGCTCTGGGCCAGGGGAATGATGTCGTTTTTTCGCTCCCGCAGCGGGGGGATGTGGATGGGCACCACATTGAGCCGGTAGTACAGATCTTCCCGAAATTTCTTCTGCCGGGTCATTTCCAGCAGGTCCCGGTTGGTGGCAGTGATGACCCGCACATCCGTGGTGACGGGGCTACTGCCGCCTACCCGCAAAAAGGTGTGGCTTTGGAGCACGTGGAGCAACCGGGTCTGCATATTGAGGGACAGCTCTCCAATCTCGTCCAGGAAAATGGTGCCTCCGTCCGCCATCTCGAAGAGGCCGGGCTTGACCTTGCTGCCGGCGCCGGTGAAGGCGTGGCCCTCGTGGCCGAAGAGCTCACTTTCAAAGAGGGACTCCGTGATGGCGCCGCAGTTGATGGACACGAATTTCTGCCCGGAGCGGTGGCTGTTGGCGTGGATAAAGCGGGCCAGCTCGTCCTTGCCCACGCCGGTCTCGCCCAAAATCAGCACAGTGGAGTCCACCTTGGCTACCCTGGCCGCCAGGGCCAGCACCTTTAGCATCTCCCGATCCTGGACCACCAGGTTTCCCTTTTGGGGGTTCTGGGCCCGGATAGCGTCCAGCTCCGCCAGGTACCGGTCGTTCAGGGCCTGCACCTCGGTCAGCTGACTCTGGAGGCGGCTGATCTCGTCCAGATCCCGGTCATTACAGATAAAAAACTCGATCTCCCCATTCTCATCCCGCACCGGCTTGCAGGATACGTGGGCGCTGCGTCCCGTGCGGTAAAAGGTCTGCACGATGGTGTGGGGCTCCCCGGTCTGGGCCACGATGGCGCCGCAGGACTCGGAGATCAGGTGCTTTTGCACCAGCTCCGCCACCGGCACGCCCACCAGCTCCTCCCGATTGATGCCGGTGAGCACCTCATAGGCCCGATTCACCCGGATGGTCACCAGGTTTCGATCCGAAATTTGAATGGCGTCCGTGGAGTTTTCTACGAAGGCATCCAGCACCCGGCAGGTCTCCTGAAGCTCCAGCAGGGCGGCATCGGCCGCCTTTGCCGCATCGCGTCCCATTTTTGATTCACCTCTTTTGTCGATTCTGCGCAGATATATCTCGATTTTGGCGAAAATTCCCGAAAAATTTTGCCTGTTTTTCACAAGAGAAAAGAGGAAGAATTGGCTATATCTAATACACCACAAAAGAGTGACCCTGTCAAGTCTCATATTTGAAACTGAAAAGCCAAAGAAATCCCGAATTTGAGACAGCTGCGAGAGAAAAAAGCAAAAACAGACAAAAACCGGGCAGATATTTTGCTGAATTTTAGCGAAAACAGGCAGGCAGATTCTACAAAACAGTGTGGATATTCTTGTTGGAAACTGACAAAATTTTCACGATATTGTGATTTTTTAGACGAATTCGCGCTGTTTGGCACGATAATTGCTTATTTGTTTTCCTGAGAGGACATTGGACGGCCGGGCCCTGCCGCCCATCCTTGACAAAAAAGTAACGATCTTTTAGAATTTTTAGGAGGTAATGACAATGGCGTCTTGGCAGGAGATCTATCGCTCCCGGCTGACCACGGCGGAGGAGGCGGTCACCCACATCCCCAACAACTGCCGTGTGTTCTTCGGGCATGCCGCCAACGAGCCCCCCGTGCTGGTGGACGCGCTGGTGAAAAACTACCAGCAGTATGAAAACGTGGAGATCTGCCACTGGGTCCCCATGGGCACCGGCGAGTACACCCACCCCGAATATGCCGGACACTTCCATTATAACGGCCTGTTCCTGGGCGGCGTGACCCGTCAGTGCGTCAAGGAGGGCCGGGGCGACTACACTCCCTTCTTCTATCATCAGTCCACCCGCTTCTTCTCTGACGGCACCTTCCCTATCGATGTTGTGCTGGTGTCCGTGACCCCGCCGGACAAGAATGGCTACGTGAATCTGGGCGTCAGCGTAGGCGGCACCCTGCCGGCCTGCAAGAACGCAAAGATCGTCATCGCCCAAGTCAATGACCAGCTGCCCCGCACCATGGGCGACGGCTTTTTGAAGGTCTCTGAGATCGACTACTTCGTGGAGGCGTCCACCCCTCTGCCGGAGGGCGGCGCCGGTGTGGTGACCCCGGAGCTGGACGCCATCGGCAAAAACATCGCAAGCCTGGTGGAGGACGGCTCCACCCTCCAGCTGGGCATCGGCGCCATTCCCGACGCGGTTTTGAGCTACCTGGGCGACCGGAAGGACCTGGGCATCCACTCCGAAATGTTCTCCGACGGCGTGGTGGACCTGTACCAGAAGGGCGTGGTCACCGGCGCCAACAAGACCTTGGACAAGGGCAAGATGGTGGCCGCCTTCCTCATGGGCTCCAAAAAGCTCTATGACTTCGTGGACGACAATCCGGACGTGCTCATGCGCCGGGTGGACTACGTGAACAACCCCGCCGTCATTTGCCAGAACCCCAAGGTGGTGGCCATCAACTCCTGCCTCCAGGTGGACTTTAACGGGCAGGTGAACTCCGAGTCCATGGGCGCCACCCAGTTCTCCGGCATCGGCGGCCAGCTGGACTATGTCCGCGGCGCTGCCATGTGCCCGGACGGCAAGGCTATCCTGGCCATGCCCTCCACCGCCAAGCACGGCGAGATCTCCCGCATCGTGCCCGTTTTCCCGGAGGGCACCACCGTCACCACCACCCGCACCGACGTGCACTATATCGTCACGGAGTACGGCATCGCCAATCTCCGGGGCAAGAGCCTGCGCCAGCGGGCCAGGCTCCTCATCGACATCGCGCACCCCAAGTTCAGAGAGCAGCTCTGGGAAGAATTTGAAAAGCGTTACGGCAAGGAGGGCTGAACCATCATGGCAAAGAGAACCATCGACACCATCAAGGACCACAAGCTGGAGCAGGTGTTCCTCTCCGTGGAGGACCACATCGCCTATATGACGCTCCACAATCCCCCGGTGAATGCCGCCAGCGGCACCGTGCAGGAGGAGATCCTCCTCATCTGCGACTACATCAACCACGATGATGACATCTGGGTCACCATCATGCACTCCGATCTCAAGACCTTCTGTGTGGGCGTGGACATCAAGCGCTTCTACCAGAGCATCCTGGACAAGGACGTGACCAACACCCAGGAGGTCTATTACGACGGCGCCCAGGCCCTCTATGAGCTGCGGGTCCCCCTGATCTGCGCGGTCCACGGCCACTGCCTGGGCGGCGGACTGTGCTACCCCGCCGGAGCGGACATCTCCATCGCTGTGAAGGGCACCCTCTTCGGTGCACCGGAGGCCAAGCTCAGCGTGGTGGGCGGCAGCGGACATCTGGCCCGCATCATCCCGCCCATGATCCAGCGGGACATGAGCTACTGCGGCACCTTCATCACCGCGGAGGAGCTCCGCGACCGCTTCGGCGGCGTGACCGAGGTGGTGGACACCCTGGATGACCTGATGCCCGCCGCTGTCGCCAAGGCCAAGGAGCTTTGCAAACGGGGCCCCCTGGTGCTGCGCTATCTCAAGGCCTGTATGAACGAACAGGAGGACTTCCAGATCCACCGCAAGGACGAGGCCGAGGTCACCTACACCCGCTATATGGCCCGCCACGCCGACTTCAAGGAGGGCGTGAGCGCATTCTTGGAAAAGTGGGAGCCCGAATACAAAGGCTGCTGAAGCCGAACAGAAGACTCCATAGAAGCTGGCGTCTCTTGTACCTATTCACAACATAAAGGAAAACGGAGGTAAAACATGAAAAACATCGTCACCAAGATCCTGGCAGCCACCATGGCACTGGTCATCGTGCTGTCCCTGTGTGCCTGCGGCGGCTCCGGCAGCGGCTCCGGCGCCGCGTCCGGCGGCTCCGCCTCTTCCGCCGGCGACGGCAAGGTCTACACCTGGCGCCTGCAGAGCAACTACGCCCTGGACACCCTGGAAGGCGACATGGCCAAGAACCTGAAAGAGTCCGTGGAGCGGGCTACCAACGGCCGCCTCCGGATCGAGTTGTACGAGCCCGGCGCCCTGTGCCAGGCCAGCGACATCGTGACCTACCTCTCCCAGAACGCCTTTGACTGCGCTGTGATCTTCGGCTCCACTTACTCCGGCGCCATCCCCGAGGCGGACCTGGGCTGCGGCCTTCCTTTTGCCTGGGAGAGCTCCTCCGAGATCTATGACTGCATGGAGAACTACGGGCTGCTGGACGTGATCCAGGAGGCCTATGGCGAGCTGGGCATCAAGTACTACTGGAACGCTCATGAGCCCAACTACAACACCCTTGCCAACTTCAAGGTCAACAGCGTTGCTGACTATGCCGGCAAGAAGATCCGCGCCCTGGGCGTGTGGGGCGACTACTATGCCGCTATCGGCGCCTCCCCCGTGAACATCCCCGGCACTGAGGTCTATCAGGCTCTGCAGCTGGGCACCATCGACGGCGCCCACTATGGCTGGTCTGCCCTCAGCGACGCCAACAACATCCGCGAGGTGGCGGACTACGCCATCTGCCCGTCCCTGTGCTACTGCCAGATGGCCACCATCGTCAGCGAGAAGAGCCTGGAGGCCCTGCCTGACGACCTGCGGGATCTGGTGGACGAGACTATCCGCCTTGCCAACATCGGCGTCATCGGCCAGGCTCACGTGGCCGGCACCGAGCAGAGCGTCCGCGACGCCGTGAACGGCGGCTACGTGGAGCTGGTGGAGCTGCCCGACAACGTGGTCGCCGAGCTGCGCAAGATCGCTATCACCCAGGTCTGGGAGCAGCTGGCCTCCAAGAGCGAGCGCATGGCCCGCGGCATCGAGATCATCAAGCAGCAGCAGCGCGACTACGGCCGGGATGTGGATTACTGAGCCCGCTAAAGAGCAAATTTCCGATACGATCCCTGACTGACATCTGACCAAACGGCGCGCCGGCACGGCGGGTCCGCCCGCCGTGCCGGCAGCGGTACATGAAAAGAGACCGCAGCTTCGCAGCGTTGAAACGTGAAGTGAGCCGATCGAAAAACGTGTTTCGTGATCGACAAAAACGTGGAATTGGGGAAAGGAACACATCATATGAAGGTATTGCTGAAAATCGCCGATACCATCGACGCCATCAACAGCCGCATCGGCCGGATCTTTGCCTGGATCCTGCTGCCCATGATCCTGCTGACGGCGTACGAGGTCTTCCGGCGCTATGTTTTGAACAGCCCCACCATCTGGGCCTGGGAGCTGATCGTGCAGATCTGGGGCTTGATGCTCATGACCTGCGGCGGTTACTGCTTCTGGCGGGGCGGCTTCGTCCGGGTGGACGTGCTGTACAACAAGTTTCCGCAAAAGATTAAGTATATCATCGGCATCGTCACCTGCGTCTTACTGTTCATCTGCATGGCCATCACATTCATCTATGGCTGGAACATGTTCTATGTCTCCTTCACCCGCAATGAGCGCATCGGCTCCGTGTGGGGCTCTCCCATGTGGACCATCCGCTTCTGGGTGCCGCTGGGCGCGTTCCTCATGGGCATCCAGGGCATCAGCGAGCTCATCAAATATGTGGCGGCCCTGCTGGGCATCCGGGAGCTGAAGGTCAACTCCGACGAGGTGGCCGAGGCCATTGAACAGGTGAAGGCCACCGAGCGCCTTCCCGACGAAGAAAAGGAGGGCGGGGATCAATGAGTGCTTCCATCGTCATTTTGCTGGTGGGCCTGGTGGCTCTGATGGCCCTGGGCATTCCCATCTGCTTTGCGCTGATGAGCGTGTCCTCCGTGATCTTGATCCTCTTCTTCGGCCCCGCTCAGATGAACATTTTGAACGCGGCCTTCGTCAACCAAATGCAGTCCGACTCTCTGCTGGCCATTCCCATGTTCGCGCTGATGGCGGCCTTTTTGCAGACCTCCGGCATCGGCAGCGACATTTATGAGTTCTTCCACAAGTGGATGGGCGGCATCAAGGGCGGCCTGGCCATGGCCACCGTCGCCACCACCGCCGTCATCGCGGCCATGAGCGGCGTGGCTGCCACGGCCACCATCTCCATGGGCCTCATTGCCCTGCCGGAGATGATCAAGCGGGGGTATGACAAGTCCCTGGCCTGCGGCCCCGTCCTCTCCGGCGGGTGCCTGGGCCCCATCATTCCGCCCTCCACCATCATGATCATCATGGCAAGCTACACCGGCGTCTCTGCCGGGTGGCTGTTCATGGGCGGCGTGCTGCCCGGCGTGGGCCTTGCCATCCTCTTCATCATCTACATCGGCATCCGCTGCATCATCACCCCCTCGCTGGGTCCCGCCATTCCCAAGGAGGAGCGGCCCACCTGGGGCGAGAAGTTCAAGGTATTCGGCAAGGTGGTCATCCCTATCGGCATCATCGTGCTGGTACTGGGCTGCATCTATGCCGGTATCGCAACGCCCACCGAGGCCTCCGGCGTGGGCGCCACCGCGTCGTTGCTCTACGCCCTGCTCAGCCGCAAGCTGACCTTCCGCAACCTGCGGGACTCCTTGGTCCAGACCATGGAGGTCTCTGCTATGCTCATGTGGATCCTGATGGGCGGCGCGGCCTACAATTCCCTGGTCAACATCACCCGCCTTTCCGACGTGGTGGCCAACGCCTTCCGCAGCGCTCAACTGGACGGGCTGCCGCTGATGCTGGTGATCTTCGCTCTGTTCTTCGTGATGGGCATGTTCTTGGATACCACTCCCATCATCATGATCGCCATTCCCATCCTGCTGCCCATCATCAAGGCGTCCTCCCTGGATCTGCACGCCACCATTCTCATCTTGTGCATCACGCTGTGCCTGGGCATGATTACCCCGCCCTTCGGAATCAACATGTTCTACCTTCTGGGTGTGGCCCCTCCGGGCATCGACACCAAGGTCATGTACAAAGCCGTTATGCCCTATGTGGTCATCTTCGTGGTGGCGCTGGTGTTCATGATGCTCTTCCCCCAGATCATCGTCGCGTTCCCCAATTCCGCAATGGGGTATTGACCCCCGCTGCGGCCTGAGGCGGAGGCCGCTCGGACCCCGGGCGGCCCCCGCCCTTCCACCTCCGCCCCGCGGGGCGAAAGGAGCTGCACCTATGAGTGAATTCAAAATGCATACCCACCTGGTCTTCGTGGACACCTTCCGGGAGTTCGTGGAGCAGGAGCGCTTCGGCGATGGGGACTTCATCCTGACCAACGAATTCCTGTATGCAAAATACATCCGCACCCTGGGCCTTTCCTGCGGCACGGCCTTTTTGGAGCAGTACGCCCCCGGTGAGCCCACCACCGAAACGGTGGACCGCATCCGGGCGGATCTCCCCCAGGGGCTGCGGCGCATGGTGGCCATCGGCGGCGGCGCCGTGATGGATACGGCGAAAATGCTCTCCCTCCACACCTCCCGCAATACCACCGAGGCCCTCTTCGACCTGACGCCCGGCGCCGAAGCGCCCACCCGCCTTTTCGACGTGTACGCCGTGCCCACCACCTGCGGCACCGGCAGCGAGGTGACCAACGCCTGCTCCGTGGAGCTGATGAGCCTGCACACCAAGCGGGGGCTGAACAACGACCTGATGTTCGCCAAAAAATCCGTGCTGATCCCAGAGCTCATCCGGGACCTGCCCTATCGGTTCTTTGCCACCTCCTCCATCGATGCGCTGATCCATGCGGTGGAGTCCGATCTCTCACCCAAGGCGACCCCCATCTCCCGGATGTTCTCCGAAACGGCTGTGCGCATGATTTTGGAGGGGTACCGCTATCTCGTCGCAAACGGCAAGGAGCGTTGGGTGGATCGGGCCCGGGAGTTTCAGATCGCCGCCTGCTATGCCGGTATTGCCTTTTGCTCCGCCGGCTGCGCCGCGGTCCACGCCCTCAGCTATCCTCTGGGCGGCGGATACCACATCCCCCACGGGGAGTCCAACCAGCTGGTCTTCGCGGCCACCTTCCGCAAATACCGGGAGAAAAAGCCCGTGGGCAGGCTCAACGATTTGGAGGCTCTGCTTGCCCAGTGCCTGGACGTGCCTGCGGACGAGGCACTGGAGGCGGCCTTCGCCCTCTTTGACCAGGTCCAGCCCCGCCGGCCCCTGCGGGAGTATGGCATCTCCGACGGGGAGTTCCGCGGCTTTGCCGAGGGGGTCATGGCCGGTCAGCAGCGGCTTCTGGGCAACAACTATGTGCCCTTGACCGTCGAAGACATGGTGGAGATCTACCAGTCCGTCTACTAACGCCGGGACACCGGCCTGATCCGGGGAAAACCCATAAGGAGGAACGAAAAATGGCACTGATGAGCGCACAGGAGTATATCGAGAGCCTGCGCAAGCTGAACACCCGCGTGTACATGTTCGGCGAGAAGATCGACAACTGGGTGGACCACCCCATGATCCGCCCCTCTATCAACTGCGTGGCCATGACCTACGCCCTGGCCCAGGACCCCCAGTACGCGGACCTCATGACGGTGAAGTCCAGCCTGACGGGCCACACCAT
>JAFVAS010000307.1 GCA_017480395.1 Oscillospiraceae bacterium
AGCAGTGTCAGATTTTGAAGTTTCTGGGCTTTGACATGGCCTCCATCCACCTGTGCTACCGCACCCAGATGCCCACCAAGTTCCTCTCCCCGGTCACCAATGACCGCACCGACGAGTTCGGCGGCAGCCTGGAGAACCGGGCCCGCTTCGCCGTGATGATCTTCAAGAAGATCCGGGAGTATGTGGGCCGGGACTTCATTGTGGAGGTGCTGGTCTCCGGCGAGGAGGACAAGTACGGCGGCTACACCCGGGACGACTGCGTGGAGTTCCTGCGGCTGATCTCCCCCTATGTGGACATCGCCCAGATCAGGGCCAGCGACGCCGACGCCAACCATCCCACCAACTATGAGCCGCTGGAGGTGCCCACCCTGGAGACCGCCGCCTACATCAAGAGCAAGGACCCCGGCGTGCTCATCACCACCGTGGGCGGCTGGCACAACCCGGAGACCTGTGAGCGGGCCCTGGCCGAGGGCAAGCTGGATCTGGTCAGCATGGCCCGGGCCTGGGTGTCCAACCCGGACTTTGGCGAGCTGATCTATCAGGATCGCGCCGACGACATCGTGCCCTGCCTGCGCTGCAACAAGTGCCACGGCCGGGGGCCCAACGATCCCTATATCTCCGTCTGCTCCGTCAACCCCAAGCTGGGGCTGGAGCACCAGCTGAAGTTCCTGACCCGTACACCGGGGGAGCCCCGGCGGATCGCCGTCATCGGCGGCGGCCCGGCGGGCATGAAGGCCGCCATCGACCTGGCCGACCGGGGCCATCAGGTCACCCTTTTTGAGGCGGAGGATCACCTGGGCGGCGCGATTTACCACGCCGAGTTCGTGGACTTCAAGTGGACGCTGCGGGACTTTAAGAATTACCTGATCCGCCAGGTGGGCAAGCGCCCCATCGAGGTGCGGCTGAACACCCGGGCCACCCCGGAGGCCATCCGGGCCGAGGGCTTTGACGTCGTGATCTCCGCCATCGGGGCCACCCCCGCCATCCCGCCCATCCCGGGCATCGATGCGCCCCAGGTGGTCACCGGCGTGGCGTCCATGCTCCACCCCGAGGCGCTGGATCAGAACGTGGTGGTCATCGGCGGCGGCGAGGTCGGCGTGGAGAACGGCATCAACCTGGCCAAGAGGGGGCACAACGTCACGGTGCTGGAGATGCGGGAGAAGCTGGCGGCGGACACCACCATCATGCACTTCCGCTCCATGTTCAAGGAGTACTGGGAGGCCGTCCCCACCTTCCACAGCGTCTGCGGCGTCACCGTCACCGCCGTCACGCCGGAGGGGGTCCGCTACCGGGACGCCGCCGGGGAGGAGCACCTGGCTCAGGCCGGCTCCGTGGTGGTGTCCACCGGCATGCGGGCCAGGCAGGAGGAGGCGCTGGGCTTCTACGGCTCCGCCGCTCGGTTCTACGCCATCGGCGACTGCACCAGGCCCGCCACCATCCAGAAGGCCATGCGGGACGCCTTTGCCGTCGCCTCCCAGATCTGAGCGCGTCCCACGCAGCGGAAACGGCCCGAAACCGTACTGGTTTCGGGCCGTTTGTTCTGTCGCTGCCGGAGGAGGAGCGTTTCACCGGGCATCCACACCCGGCAAATATACTATGACGGGTCAAAGCGATTGGGCAGGGTGTATTTCCGGTTGGGCAGCTCCGGCGAGAAGGAGGCGAACTCTGCCCACACCTCCGTCAGATAGTAGCCCACCACGACCTCCCGCCGGTGGCCGAACTGACTGGTCAGCACGGGGCTGTTCTCAAAGCACCGGCGGATGACCGCCTCATCCCGGGTGAAGTTGACCCGGCCCCCCAGCCGGACATAGCTCATGGTCTCCCGGTCGCAGACGCAGATCTGGAGGTGGGGGAAGGCCTCCATCTCCGCGCAGGAGCTGTAGAAGGATACGGTGTCGAAGTAGAGCACGCCGTCCTCCTCGAATTTGAACTCCAGGGGCCGGAGCTGGGGCACGCCGTCCCGGCCCAGGGTTGCGCCGTACTGCAGGGGGAAGCGGCGGAACACGGAGGTCACCACCTCCAGTCCGTCGTCATAATTCAGGGATTTGAAGAAGTCGAGGTTGGATTCCATGGAGGCACATCCTTTCCATTTTTTTGACCCTTGATCCGTCTATCCGTCCCCGCGCCCGCCCTGGGGGATGTGCACCGTCACCACGGTGCCGCCGCCGGAGCGGGGTGTGATCTCCAGCGTGCCGCGGCACATGAGCTCCAGCCGCTCCCGGATGTTGGCCAGGGCGACGTGGGGCTCCCCGTCGTCGGAGGGGGAGAAGCCGGGGCCGGTGTCCTCCACGGTGATGTCGCTGCCCTCCGGGGTCTCCCGGGTGCGGATGCGGATGACCAGCGGCTCCAGCTCCGGGTCCACGCCGTGTTTTACGGCGTTTTCCACGATGGGCTGGAGGGTCAGCGGCGGCAGGCGGAACACGGTGTGGGGGACGTCCAGCTCCACGAAGAGCATCCCCTCAAACCGCACCTGCTCCACGGCCAGATAGGCCCGGGTGTGCTCCAGCTCCTCAGTGAAGGGGATGGTCTCCGCCTGGCCGATGGCGGTGAAATTCTTGCGCAGATAGCTGGTGAAATCCAGGATGACCTGCTGGGCCTTCTCCGCGTCCTGCTGGCAGAGGTAGTAGATGCTGGTCATGGTGTTGTAGATGAAATGGGGCCGCATCTGCAGCACGACGGAGACGGCCCGCAGCTTCGCGTTCTCCTGGGCCTGGCGGATGGAGCGCTCGGTCTGGTCGAAGAGGAGGAACAGCAGCAGAACCAGGGCCATCAGCGTGGTGCCGAGGACCACCAGGTGCAGCCCGTAGGAGGCCATCTGGATCAGGATGCACAGCAGCGGAACCGCGAGGTTGAGGAAGAAGGCTGTGAACTGCCGCCGGGACAGCGCCCCGCGCCGGCGCAGCAGGGCGATCAGATTGACCGCCATCAGGATCGCCGGGGGAACCAGCAGGATCGGATACCACGGCCCGCGGTGATAGACGTTGTCGGCGCTGAAGTAGTAGATAAACTCGGTGAACTGGGTGACGACGAGCAGGAGGAAGTAGACCACCCAAAGCCCCAGCACAAGCCGGAGCACCCGGCTGCCCCGCACCGACTCCCCGGCCAGGCGGAGGATATAGGCCGTCAGCAGGGGCATGAGCAGGGAGTCCAGCAGGGACTGCAGAAAGAGGCCGACCTGGGACAGGCGGACGGAGCCCGACTGCTGCAGATCGAGGGAGACGATCGTCATCAGGTCGGAGAGGACGTAGGCGGTCAGGATCAGGAACATGGCCCGACACATGATCTTCTCCCAGCGCCGCTCAAACCCCACGGACAGGGACAGCACCAGCCCGATCAGCGAGATGATCAGGGCGCTGACGGCCACGGCGAAATTGACAATGACCAGGATATCGACACTCATGGCTGCTCCAACCCCCTGACCGGATAGCGCAGCCTGGAGAGCTGCTTCCGCACCGCCTGGGCGGTGAGCGGCTTCAGGGTAAAACCGCTGGCGCCGGTGTCCCAGGCGTTGAAGGCGTACTCCATAAAGGCGGTCAGAAAGATCACGTTGGTGTGGGGGTAGATCTCCAGCAGCGTGCGGCACAGGTCAAGCCCGCTGATCTTCCCCAGCTCGATGTCCAGAAAGGCGAGGGACACCCGGTGGTTCCGGGCGAACTCCAGGGCGTCCGAGGGCCGGGTGAAGCCGACGATGTTGGCGCCGGGCATGACCTCCTCCAGGATGGGGAAGCCGCCGGTGAGGATGATCCGCTCGTCGTCCACCAGGATGACATTGGGCTTCTCCTCCGGCTGCTCCGGGGAATCAAAGAGGTCGGCCACGTCCACCTCCAGACACGCCGCGATGCGGGCGATCAGGGTCGCGTCGGGCACGCGGCGGCCCGTCTCCCACCCGGCGACGGAGGAGCGGTCCACAAACAGCAGGTTGGCAAGCTGCTGCTGGGACATATTGCGCTCCATCCGCTTCCGCCGCAGGATCGCGGCAAAGCTCTCTCCCATGGCACTACCCTCCCACTCTGTCTCTGCTCCCATCATAGCGGATTTGCGCCCAAACCGCAAGACGGAAAAAATACCCGGTTGTGTCATTCTGTCACACCCCCTTGAAGCGGGGCGGGCGAGTCGCATAAAATAGAATAAATACCCATCGACGGGGATCATATCCAATTTTTATGAATTTATGCACGCAATCGTGCAAGAGGGGTGAGCCGGATGGAGGAGAGGCAGGGGGTGCTGTACGCCCGGTACTTTGGCGGATTTTCCCTGCGCTGGAACAGCGCGGAGCTGGTCGGCGACGCCGGGCGCGGGGACACGCAGTTTCTCCAGCTGCTGCAGCTGCTGCTGCACCACCGGGAGACCGGGGTGGAGCGGACGGCGCTGATCGAGGAGCTCTTCCGCGACCGGGAGGTCAAGGACGTGGCCCACTCGGTGAATGTGCTGCTCTACAATGCGCGGAAAAAGCTGTGTTCCCTGGGGCTGCCCGACGGCAAGTACTTTGAAAAGCGGGCGGGCCGGATCTGCTGGAGCGGCGAAATCCCGGTGGAGGAGGACGCCGCCGCCTTCGAGGCCCTGTGCCGCGCCGCCCAGCGCGAGGCTGGGCCGGAGGCGCTGGAGCGCTGCCTGGCCGCCTGCGGTGGTTACGGCGGGGACTTTTTGCCGATGCAGACCGGAAGCATCTGGGTGGCCCACGAGGCCCAGCGCTATCGGGAGATGTTCGCCGACTGCGCGAACCGGGCGGCGGCGCTGCTGCGGCAGGGGGGACAGTATCTCCGGCTGGAGGAGCTCGGGCGGTACGCCTCCCGGGTGCAGCCCCTCTCCGACTGGGAGACCCTCACCCTGGAGGCCCTGATCGCCCTGGGGCGGTTCGGGGAGGCCGGACGGCTCTATCAGGAGACGGAGCAGCGCTATCTCCGGGAGCTGGGGGTGCGGCCGGATCGCCGGATGGCGGCCCTGTGGGGGCAGATCCAGACCGGCGGCTCCAAGGGCCCCCGGATGCTGGACGCCATCCAGGCGCAGCTGTCGGAGCGGCATGTGCCGGACGCCGGGGCCTATCGGTGCGGCTACGCGGCCTTTGAGCAGGTCTACCGGGTCATGGAGCGCTTCATGCAGCGCAGCGGCCAGCCGGTCTATCTGATGGTCTGCACCCTGCCGGAGGAGGGCGAGGACGGGGCCCGGGAGGAGCACAGCGCGCACCTGGAGCAGGCGATCTGCGCCGCCCTGCGGAAGACGGACGTCGTGTGCCGCTACGGGAAGTCCCAGTATCTGGTGCTCCTGGTGAACACGACGCGGGAGGGCTGCGCCGTCGTCCGCGCCCGCATTGACGCGCAGTTTCACGCCCGGAGAGGGCGGCCGGAGATTTCGTACAGCGTCAGGGCCCTCTCCGGGGCAGGGGTGTCCCCGCGCCGCCCCGCAGGGTGATCCGAAGGACGGAACGTGTACACAAGAGACAGGGAGGGAAACATCATGTCAATCCGAGGCATCCGGTTCAAGTATTTTGCGGCCGCCATTGCAATTGTGGCCATTCTGGGCGGAATCTGGCTGACCTTTTTCCACTCCAGGGGCTTCGTCCGCACCACCGCCACCATCGTCTCCATCGAGCGGGACTTCAGCCTGCCCGGGGACGAGGACAATTACATCGTCACGGTGGAATACGTCGCCGACGGGTCCTACCACATCGAGGTGCTGGACAGCTACAGCCCCTCCTACCAGGTGGGGAAGACCATCCGCGTGCGATACGACCCCAAAAATCCCGCGGTGGTGCATGCCAGCGACTGGATGGGGGTCTACTTTATGGTGGTCGGCGGGGTGATCCTCGCCGCGGTGGGGATCACCTCCCTGCGCGCCCGCCGCGCATTGGGGGACCTCCGGGAGGAGCGGCCCGAGACCCGCTATGCCCCGTCGGTCAGGGGGGAGGAGCGGCACCTCTACTTCTTCACCGATCAGGGGACGGCCAAGTTTGGCCACCGCATCGAGGATCGGGAGGGCCGGGTGCTCTATGAGGCGAAGGTGACAAAGTTCACCCTTGCCGCCCCCACGGGCTTTGACTTCATCGACCATGAGCACGGCCGCACCACGGCCCACCTGATCGGGCATACGGAGGACGCCGAGTGGGACACCCTGCTGATCGACAACCATTCCACCTTCACCTTCGACGGGGAGGACATCTGGAAGCACCTCAAGCGCAACGGCATCCGCGTTGACTCCAGCTTCATGGAGGGCAAGCCCCTCTGGCAGCAGTACCGCATTTTCCGGGACGATGTGGAGCTCGCCCGGGTGGAGAGCTGCGGCGCCTATCCCCACGAGGAGGACGCCGAGACCAGGGGAAAGCTGGCCAAGCTGGTGCCGGTGCGGGGATACTACCGCATCTGGACGAGGGAGGAAAACCTCGATCTGCTGTTTGTGACCATCCTGGCCTTCGCCCGCAGCTCCGCCAACGACGATCGCGGCGGAAACTATGGGCATCTGTTCCCGAAAAAACGATAAGAGGATAGATGATTAGCAGAAAGGCCCGGACGTGCTGTCCGGGCCTTTTATGTCCTGTGTCCGCTGCGCCCTCTTTTGCGCGCATCTTCTCGCGGGAAAAACCGCGATGG
>JAFVAS010000308.1 GCA_017480395.1 Oscillospiraceae bacterium
GCCGTCCAGCCAGAGCACCTGGGCATAGCCCTGCTCCTCGGCCAGGTCGCCGGCCTTGATGGAGGCGGCGTAGTTTCCGCCGCACTTGCAGAAGCCGGTCAGGCCGGGGGCGGCGCGGATATACTCGTCCTCGACATAGATGCGCACGGGGTTGATGCCCTCGGCGTAGTAGGCCCCGGAGGGGGAGGCGATGATGCAGAAGGTGTAGGTGGGGGAGGCGTGGACGCCCAGGCCCACGTCGGTGGCGAAGATGAAGGGCCGGATATAGAGGGAGGCGCCGTCGGTGTGGGGCACCCAGTCCTTCTCCACCTCGACCAGGGCCTTGACGGCCTGGACAAAGTCCTCCACCGGGATGTTGGGGATGCACATCCGGTCGCAGGACTGGTTGGAGCGCTCGGCGTTGCAGTCGGGCCGGAAGAGCTGAATGGTGTTGTCGGCGGTGCGATAGGCCTTCATGCCCTCAAAAATCTCCTGGGCGTAGTGGAAGATCACGCAGGCGGGGTCGAGCACAAAGGGCTGATAGGGCACGATGCGGGGGTCGTGCCAGCCCTGACCCCGGGTGTACTCCATCAAAAACATATGGTCGGTGAACTTCTTGCCGAAGCCCAGCTTGGTCTCGTCCTCCGGCTTTGCCTTGGGGGTTTGGGTCAGTTCGATCTGAATATCCAGCATGGAAGGATGCCTCCTAATACTAAAATAGTTTCCATTGGGAAAACGGTGGTTACCCCTTATTATAGCGCTGCATTTTTCGTTCTGCAAGTCAAGAATGGGAAAATTGCAAAAATTACGGTTGTTTTTTTCCCGGGGACAGAGGATAATAGAGGGGATATCAGACCCATGGAGGGACCAGCCATGAAGAAGCTTCTGTTTATCTACAACCCAAAGGCGGGGAAGCAGCGCATCACCCGGCAGCTCAGCGATGTGGTCTATCTCTACACCACCGCAGGCTATCAGGTTACGGTGCATCCCACCCTCTACCGCGGGGACGCCACCCGGATGGCGGCGGAGTGCGCCCAGGAGTTTGACAAGGTGGTCTGCTGCGGCGGGGACGGCACCCTCAACGAGGTGCTGACCGGGCTGCGGATGCTGGATCAGGTGTCCACCGTGGGCTACCTGCCCGCCGGCTCCACCAACGACTTCTCCAAGACCCTCGGCCTGCCCACCGACCTGCTGAAGGCGGCGCAGGTGAGCGTGGACGGCGTCCCGTTCCTGTGCGACATGGGGGACTTCAACGGCCGTCCCTTCGTCTACGTCGCGGCCTTCGGGGTCTTCTCCGAGGTCAGCTATGCCACCCCGCAGAATGCCAAAAACGCCCTGGGACATCTGGCCTATGTGCTGGGGGGCATCCAGAGCATCAGCAAGCTCAGGCCCACCCACATGAAGGTGACCCACGACGGGGAGACCATCGAGGGGGACTTCATCTACGGCATGGTGTCCGACTCCATCTCCGTGGGGGGATTCCAGGGGATCGCCGAGGAGGCGGTGAAGCTGGACGACGGAAAATTCGAGGTCATGCTGGTGCGCAACCCCCAGACCCCGGAGGAGTTCGCCTCCATCATCAACGCCCTGATGACCCGGATGCCCGACGGCAACGTGATCGGCTTCCAGTCCGGCGACATCACCTTTGAGAGCGCCGAGCCGGTGGCCTGGACCCTGGACGGGGAATTTGGCGGCGACGTGACCGTCGCCCGGGTGCGCAACATCCCCAAGGCGGTGCGCATCATGCGGGGGAAGAGCGATGTCTGACACCATTGCGGCCATCGCTACCGGCGAGGGGCGCTCCGCCATCGGCATTGTGCGGCTGTCCGGCCCCGGGGCCATCGCAGCGGTGGACGCCCTGTTCACCCCCGCGTCCGGGGCGCGCTTTTCCGCGCTGTCCCCCGGCAGATTGGCCTACGGCGTCCTGCGGGACGAGCGGGGGAGGGTCATCGACCGCTGCCTGGCCACCTGTTCCGTGGCCCCCCACAGCTACACCGGGGAGGACACGGCGGAGCTGCAATGCCATGGCGCTCCCGCGGTGCTCCAGGCGGTGCTGGAGGCGCTCTTTACCCAAGGGGTGCGCCAGGCGAAGGCCGGGGAATTCACCCGCCGGGCCTTTTTGAACGGGCGGATGGATCTGACCCAGGCGGAGGCGGTTATCGACCTGATCGACGCGGAGACCACCGCCGCCGCCCGGTGCGCCGCCGCCCAGCTGGGGGGCGCCATGCGCCGGAGGATCGACGGCATCTATGACGAGCTGATCACCCTGGTGGCCCACTTTGACGTAGTGCTGGACTACTCCGATGAGGATCTGGAGCCCTTTGACCCGGGGGAGATCGTGTCCAGCGTGGGACGGGCGCAGCGGGAGCTGGCCGCCCTGGCGGCGACCTATCGCCGGGGACGGCGGCTCTATGACGGGGTGCCCTGCGCCATCGTGGGGCGGCCCAACAGCGGCAAGTCCAGCCTGCTCAACGCCCTGCTGGGGTATGAGCGCGCCATCGTCACCGATATCCCCGGCACCACCCGGGACACGGTGGAGGAGCGGGCGACCCTGGGGGGCGTGCTGCTGCGGCTGATGGACACCGCGGGACTGCGCGCCACCGACGACGCGGTGGAGCGGCTGGGGGTGGAGCGCACCCGGCAGGCCCTCTCCCGTGCGGAGCTGGCGCTGGTGCTGGTGGACGGCTCCCGCCGCGTCACCGAGGAGGATCAGGGCATTCTGCGGCTGGCCCACGCCGCGCCGGAGGTGATCGTCCTGGCCACCAAGGCGGATCTGCCGGAATTTCAGGTACCCGACCTCGACTGTCAAGTGATTTCGATTTCCAGCAAGACGGGGCATGGCCTGGAGGCGCTGGAGCGGGAGGTGGAGCGCCGTTTCCCCGCCGGGGGCGGAGACAGCGGCGAGATCATCACCTCCCGGCGGCAGGCGGAGGCGGTGGCCCGGGCGGCCCAATGCCTGGAGGCGGTGTGCGCCGCCATGGAGAGCGGAATGACCCCGGACGCGGTGCTCTCCGACGTGAGCTGGCCCTGGACGCCCTGGGGGAGGTCACCGGCCGGGTGGTGAAGGACGACGTGACCAACCGCATCTTTGCGCGGTTCTGCGTCGGAAAATGAGAAAAGATGCCTCTGATGCGGCGCATCAGAGGTTTTTCTTGCCCTTCCGGGCAAATTAGTGTAAAATACTCATAATCGTGTATTTTTGGAGGAGTTCCATGGCTGAGAAGAAAAAACCGGATTATCAGGGCGGGGAGATGTTCCTGCTCAAAATGGGCGAGATCGTGCTGAAGGGCCTGAACCGCCGCCGCTTTGAGGATCGGCTGACGGGCAATCTGAACCGCCGCCTCCACCGCTATGGCCGCTTCCGGGTCTATGGCCGCCAGTCCACGGTGTATGTCGAGCCGCTGGAGCCGGCCTGCGACATGGACGGGGCCTGGAACGCCATCCAGACGGTCTTTGGCGTGGTGGGGCTGAGCCGGGCCAAGGCCTGCGAGAAGGACAAGGACGTCTTCTTTGAGACGGCGAAGACCTATCTCTATGACCAGCTGATGGGGGCCAGGAGCTTCAAGGTGGAGACCAAGCGGGCGGACAAGACCTTCCCCATGACCTCCATCGAGCTGAGCCAGTATGTGGGCGGCCTGTTGGATGAGGCGTTCCCCCACCTGAAGGTGGACGTCCACCACCCGGACGTCACCGTCTATCTGGAGGTGCGGGATTACAGCGGCTATGTCCACGGCAATCCCACCCCCGGAGCCGGGGGACTGCCCGTGGGCGCGGGGGGACGGGGCGTGGCCCTGCTCTCCGGCGGCATCGACTCCCCGGTGGCGGCCTATATGATGGCCAAGCGGGGCCTCGCCCTGGATATGGTGCACTTTTTCAGCTATCCCTACACCTCCCTGGAGGCCAAGGAGAAGGTGTTGGAGCTGGCCGGGCTGCTGACCCCCTACGCCGGACGCCTGCACGTCCACATCGTCCCCTTCACCCAGATCCAGGAGGAGCTGCGCCGCAGCTGCCCGGAGCCCCTCTTCACCCTGGCCATGCGCCGCTTCATGATGCGCATCTCCCAGATGGTGGCCCGGGAGGTGGGGGCCGAATGCCTGGTCACCGGGGAGAGCCTGGGCCAGGTGGCCAGCCAGACCATGGAGGCCATGGCCGTCACCCAGAGCGTGGTGGATCTGCCCGTCTTCCGCCCCGTCATCGGCATGGACAAGGAGGAGATCATCACCATCGCCCGCAGGATCGGCACCTTTGACACCTCCATTCTGCCCTACGAGGACTGCTGCACGGTGTTCACTCCCAGTCACCAGGTGACCAAGCCCAAGCTGGCCAGCATGCCGGACGCCGAGCGCAAGCTGGACATCGAGGCTTTGGTGGACGAAGCCGTGGAAAAAACGGAGATCGTGAGCGTGTAATGATTATACAAA
>JAFVAS010000028.1 GCA_017480395.1 Oscillospiraceae bacterium
ACCAACTGGCTGGAGGACTTTCTGCTGGATTTTGAGGGCACCGTCATCGTGGTCAGCCACGACCGGCACTTCCTCAACACCATCTGCACCCACATCGTGGACATCGACTACAATAAAATTAAGATGTATGTCGGCAACTACGACTTCTGGTACGAATCCTCCCAGCTGGTGCAGAACCTGATCAAGAACCAGAACAAGCGCAACGAGGAGAAGATCAAGGAGCTGCAGTCCTTCATCGCCCGCTTCTCCGCCAACAAGTCCAAGAGCAAGCAGGCCACCGCCCGGCGCAAGCTGCTGGACAAGCTGACGGTGGAGGAGATGCCCGCCTCCTCCCGGCGCTATCCCTGGGTGGGCTTTAAGCCCGACCGGGAGGTCGGCAAGGACATTTTATTCGTCACCGACGTGAGCAAGACCATAGACGGCGTCAAAGTGCTGGATCACGTCTCCTTCGCCGTGGAGCACAACGACAAGATCGCCTTCGTCGGCGACAACGAGCTGGCCCACACCACCCTGTTCCGCATCCTGATGGGGGAGCTGGAGCCGGATGAGGGCACCGTCAAATGGGGCGTCACCGCCAGCCAGTCCTACTTCCCCCGGGACAACTCCCCCTACTTCAACGGCGTGGAGCTCAACCTGGTGGACTGGATGCGCCAGTTCTCCGAGAACAAGGACGAGACCTATATCCGCGGCTTCCTGGGGCGGATGCTCTTCTCCGGCGAGGACGTCTACAAGCCGGTGATGGTGCTCTCCGGCGGGGAGAAGGTGCGCTGCATGCTCTCCCGCATGATGCTCTCCGGGGCCAACGTCCTGCTGCTGGATCAGCCCACCAACCACCTGGATCTGGAGTCCATCGCCGCCCTGAACAACGGCCTGATGGACGTGAAATGCAACATCCTGCTGGCCACCCACGATCACCAGATGATCCAGTCGGTGTGCAACCGCATTTTTGACTTCACCGCCGACGGAAAACTGATCGACCGCAAGACCAGCTATGACGACTATCTGATCTGGCGCAATGAAGGGGGAAAATAATGCAATGAAGCACTACATCGGCATCGACCTCGGGGGCACCAACATCGCCGCCGGCCTGGTCACGGAGACGGGCGAGATGCACTATCAGTGCAGCACCCCCACCGGGGCCAACCGCGCCACCGATGAGATCCTGGCCGACATGGCCGCCGTCGCCTCTCTCTGCCGCCGCTCCGCCGGTCTCGCCCCGGAGGACATATGCTCCATCGGTATCGGCGTGCCCGGCGCCGTCAACGACGCGCTGGGGAAGGTCTATTTCACCGCCAACCTGGACTGGGAGGATCTGCCCCTCTCCCGCCTGATGCGGGAGCGCACCGGCATCGAGACCCACCTGGCCAACGACGCCGACTGCGCCGCCCTGGGCGAGGTGATCGCCGGCGGCGCGGCGGGATATGACAGCGCAGTCATGGTCACCATCGGCACCGGCATCGGCGGCGGCTTCATCGCGGATCGGAAGATCTTCCGCGGCTGGAGCGGCGTGGGCACCGAGCCCGGGCACATGCCCCTGATCTACGGCGGGGAGCTGTGCGGCTGCGGCTGCCGGGGCTGCTTTGAGACCTATGCCTCCGCCACCGCCCTGATCCGTCAGACCCGCAACGCCATGCGCGCCCACCCGGACTCCCTGCTCTGGGAGGTCTGCCCGGAGCTGGGGCTGGTCAACGCCAAGACGCCCTTCGACGCCGCCCTGCGGGGGGACGAGGTCTCCATCCGGCTGCTCGACCAGTACGAGGAGTATCTGGCCGCGGGCATCGGCGGCATCATCAACCTCAGCCGTCCCCATTGCGTCATCATCGGCGGCGGCGTCAGCAACCAGGGGGAGACCCTGCTCGCCCCCCTGCGGGAAAAGCTGAAAAAATACTGCTACGCCTCCAAATACATCACGCCCCCTCCCGTCATCAAGGCCCAGCTGGGCAACGACGCGGGCATCATCGGCGCCGCGCTGCAGGCGCTGTAATCGGGCGTATCCCGGACAAGACCGCTGCGGCGGTCTGTCCCTTTTTGTGGTTTTTTATGAGAGAAGGGATCCTTCCATGAATATCATCATCGTCGGCTGCGGCAAGGTGGGGGCCACTCTGGCCGAGACCCTGAGCGCGGAAAAGCACGCCGTCTCCATCATCGACTCCAGCGCTGAGGCCCTGGATCGGGTGCGGGCGCTGGACGTGAGCGCCTTCCGGGGCAACGGCAGCAGCTACCGCATCCTGCTGGACGCCGGTGTGCGGGACTGCGACCTGCTGATCGCCGTCACCAACCGGGATGAGGTCAACCTGCTGTGCTGCCTCTTCGCCAAAAAGGCCGGTGTCCACCGCACCATCGCCCGGGTCCGCGACCCGGACTACTATCAGGAGATCGACTTCATCCGGGACGAGCTGGGACTCTCCCTGACCATCAACCCGGAGCTGGCCTGCGCCACCTACATCTATCACCTGATCCGCTGCCCCTCCGCCATGGAGCTGACCTCCTTCGCCAAGGGCCGGGTCAGCATGCTGACCATGGTGCTGCCCGACGACTCCCCCTGGGACGGCAAAAACCTGATCGAGGTCTCCAAGGAGTCCTCCTCCGAGCTGCTGATCGCCATCCTGGAGCGAGAGGGCCAGGCCCTGATTCCCCACGGCACCACCACCCTCCGGGCGGGGGACCGGGTGTCGCTGATCGTCGCCAGCGAGCGCACCAACGAGGTCTGCCAGCGGGCGGGCATCCGCACCAAGCCCATCAAAAAGGTGATGATCGCCGGGGGCAGCACCACCTCCTATTACCTGGCCCGGCGGCTGCTCCAGGCCCGCATCCAGGTGACCATCATTGAATATAACCGCGCCCGGTGTGAGGAGCTCAGCGACCTGCTGCCCAAGGCCAACATCGTCTGCGGCAGCGCCGCCGACGAGGAGCTGCTGCTGGACGAGGGGCTGGAGAAGGCGGACGCCTTTGTCTCGCTGACCAACCTGGATGAGGAGAACATCATGCTCTCCCTCTATGCCCACCGCCTCAGCGACGCCAAGCGCATCACCAAGGTCAATATGACCAACTTCAACAAGGTGGTCAGCGACATCCCTGTGGGCAGCGTGGTCTCCCCCAAGCATCTGACCGCCGAGACCATCCTCCACTATGCCCGCGCCCTGCGCCCCTCCCCTGACAGCGATGTGGAGGCGGTGCACCGCCTCTCCAACGACCAGGTGGAGGCCCTGGCCTTCTCCCTCAAGGAGTCCAGCGCTGTCACCGGCGTCCCCCTGCTCCAGCTTCCCATCCGTCCGGGCGTGCTGATTGGCAGCATCATCCGGGGCAGAAAAATGATCATCCCCTCCGGCCAGGACACCCTGGAGCCGGGCGACTTCGTGATCGTCGTCACCACCCACAAGGGCATTGACACCATCACCCGCATTCTGGAGTGAGGCGGCCATGCACTATAAAAGTATTGCCTATGTGCTGGGCAGCGTGTCCACGCTGACCGGACTGTTCATGCTGCTGCCCGTCCTGGTGGGCCTGCTCTACGGCGAGACGTTCCCCGCCCTGGTGCTGCTGGGGTGCGGCGTCGGGTGCATTCTGATCGGGCTGCCCCTGGTGCGGCTGAAGGCCCACTTCTACAACTTCTCCGTCAAGGACGGCTATGTTTCGGTGGCGCTGGCGTGGATCGTCATGTCCCTGCTGGGTGCCCTGCCCCTCGCCCTCAGCCGGGAGATCCCCTCCTATCTGGACGCCCTGTTTGAGATCGTCTCCGGCTTCACCACCACCGGCGCATCCATCCTCCCCGACGTGGAGGCGCTGAGCCACGCCATGCTGTTCTGGCGCTCCTTCAGCCATTGGATCGGCGGCATGGGGGTGCTGGTCTTTATCCTCACCATCCTCCCCATGGCCGACTCCGGGGCCAGCTTCTCCCTGATGCAGGCGGAGAGCCCCGGCCCGGTGGTGAGCAAGCTGGTGCCCCGGCTCAAGGCCTCCGCCCGGCTGCTCTACGGGATCTATCTGGGCCTGTCCGTGCTCCAGCTCGCGCTGCTGCTGATCGGCCGGATGCCCCTCTTCGACGCGCTGTGCACCACCTTCGGCACCATGGGCACCGGCGGCTTCGGCATCCTGCGGGACAGCATCGCCCCCTACTCCCCCTATCTCCAATGGGTCATCACCATTTTCATGCTGCTGGCGGGCACCAACTTCGGCATCTACTTCCTGCTGCTCTACCGGCAGTGGCGGGCCGCCCTGCGCATGGAGGAGGTGTGGTGGTTCTACATCATCGTGGCCCTGTCCACCCTCTTTATCTCGCTGAACCTGCTCGCCACCCAGGAGTTCCACTCCGTGCGGGAGGTGCTGTTCCAGGTGGCCAGCATCATCACCACCACCGGCTTCTCCACCGTGGATTTTGACGGCTGGCCGCTGTTCTCCCGGTTCATTCTGGTGCTGCTGATGTTCGTCGGTGCCTGCGCCGGCAGCACCGGCGGCGGCATCAAGATCTCCCGGCTGCTGATCTACTGGAAAAAGGCCGGACGGGAGCTGCGCCGGCTGGCCAAGCCCAACCTGGTGCAGACCTCCCGGATGGACGGCAAGCGCCTGGACGAGAGCGTGGAGCAGGGTGCGCTGCTGTTCCTGGTGTGCTATGTGCTGGTCTTTTTTGCCTCGACCTTCCTGGTGGCGCTGGAGAACACCGACTTCACCACCGCCTTCACCGCGGTGGCCGCCACGCTGAACAACATCGGCCCCGGCCTGAGCCAGGTGGGCCCCGCCTGCAACTTCGCCTTCTTCTCCCCGCTGACCAAGCTGGTGCTGATTTTTGACATGCTGGCGGGACGGCTGGAGCTGTTTCCGCTGCTGATCCTCTTTGCCCCCCGCACCTGGAAATGAAGCGGATCTGCCGCGTTAAAATTCTCAGCAGAAAAAGTCCTGATTTCGCAAGAAATCAGGACTATGTAGCAGGCATACCGCCCCGCAGAACATCGAAAGCTACCGCAGTATCACGCTGGTCATGGAGCCCAGGGTCACGGTGGTGCCCTCCAGGCTGGCCCACTCCTGGCCGATGACGCCGCTGATCTCGGTGAAGGTGCAGTCGGTCACCTCGCTCAGATCCACGGTTGCCGCCGAGAGGGATGTATTGTGCAGCACGCACACGGTTTTTCCGTTCCAGGTGGAGACAAAGCCCCCCAGCTTGGTGCCGGTAAAGGACAGGGCCTCATAATCTCCCCGGGCGATCTCCGGGTTGGCCTTGCGGAGCATGATGAGCTTTTTATAGTAGCTGAGCAGGCTGCTGCCGTCGGCGAGCTGATCGGCCACGGTGGTCTCCACCTGCTTGTCCGAAGAATAGGTGGCGCCCTCCGGATCGGCGACGGTGTCCCCGTCCCCCCAGAGCATGGCCAGGCGTCGGTTGGCGTCGGTATTGGCCCCGCCCCGGGAGCCACGCATGCCGATCTCCTCGCCGTAGTAGATAAAGGGGGAGCCGCTGGAGAGGATATAGAGATTGGCCGCCATCTGCATCAGGCCGCTGGACACGGTCAGATAGCCCGCCGCCCGATCCGTGTCGTGATTGGCCACAAAGGGGACGATCATGGCCTCCGGGTTCAGGGCGTGCACCC
>JAFVAS010000309.1 GCA_017480395.1 Oscillospiraceae bacterium
GGGCCATACCAGCCGTAGTTGTTGGCGTCCTGATACTCCTGACCCATATTCTCGCCCATCTCCCGGATGAGCTCGGTGTTCCAGGTCTGGGCCATCAGTACCTCGGCGGGATAGGCGGTGCCGTAGGCACCGGTGAGGAAGTTGGACAGACCGGCGGGGCCGTCGCAGTCGGAGGTGGCGGGCTTGCCGACGGAGGCCACGGCGGCAGTCTGCCAGCCGCCCAGGTTGATCATGGTGGCCATGTCCTCAAAGGTCAGCTGATCCAGCAGCTGCTCCCACTGGGGATCGTCATAGGCCTTGCCGCTCAGGTCGTAGAGTGTCAGGCCGTTGTCGGCGCCCAGGGTGGGCATGGCGTCGGAGGCGCTGTCATAGGCGGTGGGATCATAGATGCCGAAGGCCTTCGGCTCCACGGCGGCGCGCACCTCGGCGCTCATCTCAAGGCTGGCGGGAGCCGCGGTGGCGGAGGCATAGTTGGCGAAGCCGTCGGCGCGGCTGAGCTGCTCGAAGTCGCCCCGGGCGTAGGCCTCGAACTGGTTGTTGGCGGCCACCAGGTCGGTGGAGCGGCCGTCGGCGTAGCTGATATCAGAGGCGACGGAGAAGGTCTCCTCGGCCACGACGGTGTGGGAGTCGGAGCGGACGGAGATGGTGTAGTCACCGGCCTCCAGGATGTAGCCGCCGCCGGAGATCTTGACGCCCTCGGAGTCATAGGAGGCCAGATCCTCGGCCGAGATGGCGAAGGAGACGGTCTCGCTGGCACCGGGCTCCAGGGTCTGGGTCTTGGCGAAGTCCACCAGGTTCACCGAGGCCTTCTCGATGCCGCCGTTGGTGTAGGGCGGGGTGAAGTAGATCTCGACCACGTCCTTGCCGGCCACAGCGCCGGTGTTGGTGACGGTGACGTCGAAGGTAACGTTGGTACCATCGAAGCTGAAGTTGGAGATGGCCTTGTCAAAGGTGGTGTAGCTCAGGCCGTAGCCAAAGGGATACTGCACCTCGTCCTCGTAGTTGATCAGGCCCTCCTCGGCGGCGGTCTCATAGAACTTGTAGCCCACATAGATGCCCTCGACGTAGTTGACGAAGGCCAGATTGCCCTCGTAGGCGGGGTCGGCGGCGGCGATGGCATTCTTCAGGTCATCCACATTGGAGTAGGCGAAGTTGCCAAAGTTGTTCCAGGTTGGGGTGGCGGTCAGATCCTTGACGAAGGTGTCCGCGGTCTTGCCGGAGGGGTTGACCGCGCCGGACATGATCTCGCCCAGGGCGGACAGGCCGGTGTTGCCGGCGCCGGGGGCCAGGATCACGGCGCCGATCTGGGGATACTCGTCCACCCAGCCCAGCTCCATGGCGTTGTTGGCGTTGATGATGACAACAACCTTGTCGAACTCGGAGCAGACCTTCTGCACCAGATTCTCCTCGGTGACGGAGAGCTCCAGATAGTGCTCGCCCTGTTCAAAGTCGTCGTAGGAGCCGTTGTTCGTGTAGGTGCCGTTGAAGTAGCCGTACTGGCCGGTGACGGAGACCTGGTCGGCGATGTTGTAGGTGCCGTGGATGACGGCATACATGTCGGTGGGCAGGTCGGCGCCCTCGCCGCCGGAGCGGGAGATGACGATGACCGCGGTGTCAGAGAAGCTCTTAGCCTGGCTCATGACGCTGTCGGTATAGACGTCCACGGTGGGCTCGGGCAGCGTCCAGTCCTGGGTCTGCATGGCCACGGTGGGGCGATCCGCCCGGTAGTCGGTGTAGATCTGGGTCAGATCCGCGTTGGTGGTGAAGCCCGCGTCGGCCAGGGAGCTGAGGATGCCCACGGCGGTGGAGCCGTCGGAGGAGCCGGAGCCGGTGCCGCCCAGGATGGGGTTGGTGGAGCCCCAGCCAAAGACATTCAGGTTTCCGGCCTCCAGGGGCAGGACGCCGTCGTTCTTGACGAGAACCAGGCCTTCCTCGCCCACCCGCTTGATGACGTCCTTGCTCGCCGCGATGGTGTCATCCGCGAGGCTGACGCTGGAGCCGTTCATCATGGTGGAGATGTTGGAGCGCAGCGGGCCAAAGCAGACGGCGTTGGCCAGGATGCCCACCACCAGCACGAAGGCCACGATGGCGGTGCCGCGGGTGACGGCCTTGCTGCCCTTCTTGACCCAGTGGGCCGCGATGAGCACCAGGACCAGCACGATCAGTGCGATGAGGATACCGTAGACATATCCCATGCACATGCCGAGGTAGGACGCGAAGTCCGCCTCGCTGACGCCCATTCCGTAGAAAATGGGGCCAAGGGTGTTGATGATGAATTGTTGCACGTTTTTTCCTCCTCTTTCTGTTTTTGTTTACGGGGCTTTGCCCCGAAAAGCACAGATTATTTCTCCGCCTTCTTGGCCTCCCCCTCGGGGAAGATGATCTTATTCACAAAGAAGAAGATCACCATGGAGACACCGCCGTTCAGCACCACCGTGACAATGTTGTACACAAAGTCCGGGACAAACAGGCCGCCCACTGCAACCCAGATGCAGTTGATGGAGTTGACAATGCAGGTGATGAAGACGAACGCGATAAAGTACCACATGATCTGATAGGCCACATTTCCCTTGCTCCGGAAAACCAGATTGCGCTGGAGGGGGAAGTTCACCACCTCGCCGATGAACATGGCGATCAGATAGGCGAAGAAGTAGCGCATGCCGCCGTGGGCGGCGTCATAGCCCAGGATGTTCCATTGGAAATCCACCGCCCTGCCGCCGATCACCCAATGCACCGGGATGGCGGGCCAGCCGAAATCGGTCTCCGGCAGGAAGGCAAAGGCCTTTGGCAGGAATTGAAGGATCAGGTACTTGAAGACGGTGATCAGGTTGCTGACGATGATTAACAGTCCGCCCTCCCGGATCCACTTGGCGGCGGCAGGGTGTTTTGCGGCAAAATTAGTCCAAAACTGCATATGACTCTCCTCTCTGATCCAATGCGCCTATGCTACGCCCGCTTGAACGAGAGCACCACATCCGCAAAGAAGTCGATGCAGATGAGGGCGAAGATCACGCCCCAAATATAGTGGTGGCCGACGAACAGAAGCACGGTCAGCGCCGCCACGATCAGGGTAAGGACGATGGCCAGCACGGGATTGATGCCGTTTGCGTTCATAAAGACTCCTCCTTACTTGATGGCCTTGGCCTGCTTCGCGACCTTCTGCTGCTTGAAGAAGCCGCCGATCAGGCCGATGAGGCCCTTGCAGAAGGCGATGCCGTGGCCGTTGACGATCTGGACGATGCTCTCGCACATGTCCTGGCTCACCATGCCGCCGGCCATTTTGCCGATGGCCCGGAAGGGCATGTTGTAGATGAAGATGATGTTCAGGTCGGGCTTGCCCTGTTCGATGCTCTTGTTGAGCATGCCGGTCATGATCTTGTAGACCAATCTCGCCTTCAGGCTCTTGGCGTAGTAGAGCTGGCAGATGGCGTCGTTCATCTGCAAGGTTCCGGCCCACTTGCCATCGGGGATGGGCAGACCGTAGAGCTTCTCGAACTCGGCGTCGGAGACCTTTGTAATGTCACCGGCGGCATAGCTGGGCAGGTCGGCCAGGGCGTAGGGCAGCTCAGCGTCGGTTCCGGCGACGGTGACGGTGCCGCTGAGCCTGATGTCCGCGACAGAGGCGCCGATCAGGATGTCATATTCGCCACCGTCGATCTCGAAGCGGTCGGTTCTGGTGTTGAAATACCGGAAGGCCTTGTCATCCAGCGGGATGGTGACGCTCTTGCTCTCCCC
>JAFVAS010000310.1 GCA_017480395.1 Oscillospiraceae bacterium
CAGCATGGCCCGGGTGTTGTCCCCATAGCCCATGCCGTCCACCACACCGGCGCAGAGAGCGATGACGTTTTTCAGCGCCGCCCCCAGCTCCACCCCCACGATGTCCGCAGAGGTGTAGACCCGAAACCGCTCGTTCATAAAGAGGTTCTGCACCAGCTCCGCCGCCCGCCGATCCTCGGAGGCGGCCACAATGGCGCTGGGGATTTTTCGGCCCACCTCCTCGGCGTGGGTGGGGCCGCACAGGGCCACCACCGGGAAGGCGCCGCCGGTCTCCTCGGCGATGGCCTGGCTCAGGCGCAGGGAGGTCTTTTCCTCGATGCCCTTGGCCACGTTGACCACCACCGTACCCGGGGAGAGCACCTCCCGCAGCCGGGCGGCGGTGCTCCGGACGGCGAAGGAGGGCGTGGCTAGTACAACCGCTTCACAGTCCTTGGCACAGGCCAGATCCGTCGTGAGCTTCAGCGCTTCCGGCAGGGGCACCCCGGGGAGCATCGGGTTTTCCCGGTGGCTCAGGATGCGCTCATACTCCTCCCGGGTGTAGGACCAGAGGGAGACGTCGTGGCCGTTCTCCAGCAGCACCAGGGCCAGGGCCGTGCCCCAGCCGCCGCTGCCCAGCACCGCGACGCTCATGACTGCTCCTCCGAATCGCCCTTTTTATGCAGCTCAAATTTGCTCTCCTCGCCCCGCAGGATGCGGCCGATGTTGCTGCGGTGCCGCCAGAAGATCAGCACGCCGATGACGACGGCGAAGAGGGTGATGATCACGCTGCGGTAGACCAGGGCGCTGGAGATGGCAAAGGCCGCGCCCCCCACCAGGGAGCCCAGGGAGACCATTTTGGTCAGCAGAAACACGATGAGGAACAGGCCCCAGACCGCCAGGGCGATGCGCCAGTCCATCATCAGGGCGATGGCCCCGCCGGAGAGGACGCCCTTGCCCCCCTGGAAGTGGAACATGCAGGGGAACATGTGTCCCAGCATACAGGCCAGGCCCGCGATGTATTTCCCCAGCACATACCAGCCGAGGTAATTGCCGAGAAACAGGCTGCCCAGCCAGACCGCCAGGATGGCCTTGAGCATGTCGCAGAGGATGACCACCGCCGTCAGCTTGCCGCCGAAGACCCGGTAGAAGTTGGTCAGTCCGGCGTTGCCGCTGCCGTGATTTCGCACATCGTCGTGGAGAATATATTTGGAGACGATCAACGCCCCGTTGAAGCAGCCGAGGAAATAGCTGACGATGACAACGGGCACAACATAGATCGCAACATACAGAACAACCGCCATATTGCTCACTCCTCCTTGTCGCCCTTCTGCCGGATGGTCAGCCGAATGGGCGTCCCCTCCAGGCCGAAGGTGCTGCGGATCTGATTTTCCAGATAGCGCTGGTAGGAAAAATGGAACAGCCGGGCATCGTTGCAGAAGATGACGAAGTGGGGCGGCTTGACCCCGATCTGGGTCATATAGTAGAGCTTCAAGCGCCGGCCCTTGTCGCTGGGGGGCTGCACCCGGGCGGTGGCGTCGGCCAGGATGGAGTTGAGCACCCCGGTCTTGATGCGCAGGGTGGCCTGGTCGTTGACGTAGTTGATCAGCTCGAAGAGGCGCTCCACCCGCTGCCCGGTGAGGGCGGAGATGAAGAGGATGGGGGCATAGGACATAAAGCTCAGATCCTCCCGCACGTCGGCGCGCGTGTGATCCATGGTCTTGCCGTCCTTCTCCACCGCGTCCCACTTGTTGACCACGATGATGCTGGCCTTGCCCGCCTCGTGGGCCAGGCCCGCCACCTTGGTGTCCTGCTCCGTGACCCCCTCCAGGGCGTCGATGAGGATGAGGCAGACGTCGCTGCGCTCGATGGCCATCTGGGCCCGGAGGACGGAGAACTTCTCCACCCGGTCGTTGACCCGGGCCTTCTTGCGGATGCCGGCGGTGTCGATGAAGAGATATTTGCCCTTGTCGTTCTCATAGTAGGAGTCCACGGCGTCCCGGGTGGTACCGGCCACGTCGCTGACGATGACCCGCCGCTCCCCCAGGATGCGGTTGACCAGGGAGGACTTTCCGGCGTTGGGCTTGCCGATGACGGCGACGCGGATCACGTCGTCCTCCACCTCCTCCCCGTCCTCCTCCGGGAAGTATTGCAGACACGCCTCCAGCAGGTCGCCGGTGCCGTGGCCGTGGACGGCGGAGACGGCGATGGGGTCCCCCAGCCCCAGATTGTAGAACTCGTAGAAGATGGGGTCGGGCTCCCCGGTGGAGTCGCACTTGTTGACCGCCAGCAGCACCGGCTTTTTAGCGCGCAGCAGCAGGTTGGCCACGTCCTGATCCGCGGCGGTGACGCCGGTTTTCAGGTCGCAGACCAGCACGATGACGGTGGCGTTCTGGATGGCCAGCTCCGCCTGGTCCCGCATAAACTGTAAAATCTCGTTGTCGGTGTTGGGCTCGATGCCGCCGGTGTCCACAATGGTGAAGGTACGCCCGCCCCACTCGCAGTCGGCGTAGAGCCGATCCCGGGTGACGCCGGGAGTGTCCTCCACGATGGAGAGACGCTGTCCGGCCAGGCGGTTAAAGAGCATGGATTTGCCCACATTGGGGCGGCCGACGATGGCCACAATGGGCTTTGCCATGGGATCACTTCCTTTTCTGTCAGATCAAGAGGGGTTATATAGGTGGTATTCCTGCTCCGCCTCGGCGGGGGCGGAGGTTTTCCGCTGGCCGTCCAGGCCGAAGATGGCGTCGCAGAGCTGAAAGCCGTCCTGGGCGACAAAGGTGATGGGCACCCCCAGCTCCCGCTCCACCTCCTCGATGGTCACGTCGTCCAGGAAGACATTTTCGTGATAACGGAGCATGCAGTCGGGCAGCAGCAGCCGCTCCCCCAGATATTTGCCCTTCAGCTGGTCGATCAGGTCGCCGCCGGTGACCAGTCCGGCCACCACGATGGTCTCCCCAAAGAAATGGTTGACGATGGGGATCACCCGGGCGTCAAAGCCGGCGCATTTCTCCTGGGCCAGCTCCACCAGCTTCTGCAGGGTCGGGGCGGCGGAGACCCCGGTGGCGATGGTGAAGGGGGTGGCGGTCCAGTCCGGCTCCACGCCGAACAGGGCGGCCCGGAACTCGGTCTCCAGCAGCCGCAGCATCCCCACGCCGTTTTCCAGCTGCCGGTAGTCCTCGTAGTATTCATCCCCGGGCAGGTCCCGGCCCGCCAGCAGATAGAACTCGTCGGAGCACCAGAACATGGTGGTTCCCAGCCGGTGCAGGCAGTCCCGGCCAAAGCCCTCCACCAGGTCGATCACCTCTCCGGCGCTCTCCCGGGTGTAGGCCCGGAGGGGGTAGAGCCCCTCCCGGAACCGGGTCACCCCCACCGGGACGATGGAGGCGCTGTCCACCCCGGGGTGCATCTCGGCCAGATCCCCCAGGGTGCGCAGCAGGGCCGGGCCGTCGTTGATGCCGGGGCAGGCGACAATCTGGCAGTTCATGCGGATGCCGTGCTCCGCCAGACGGCGCATGACGTCGATGCTCTCCCCCGCCCGTCGGTTGCCCAGCATCTCGCAGCGCAGGGCCGGGTCGGTGGTGTGGACGGAGACATTGATGGGGGAAATGCGCAGATCGATGATCCGCTGGATCTCCCGCTGGGAGAGGTTGGTCAGGGTGATATAGTTGCCCATCAGGAAGGAGAGCCGGGCGTCGTCGTCCTTGAAATAGAGGGTCTCCCGCATCCCCTGGGGCATCTGATCCACAAAGCAGAAGATGCAGTTGTTGGCGCAGGAGCGGGCGCGATCCATCAGATAGGTCTCAAAGTTGAGGCCCAGATCCTCCCCCTCCCGCTTGCGCACGCGGACAGAGCGCTCGCTGCCGTCCTCGTCGCGGAGCTTGAGGAGCAGATGGGCGTCGTAGGTATAGAACTTGTAGTCCAGCACGTCCACAATGCGGTGGCCGTTGACCTCGACCAGCGTCTCCCCGGCGCGGAGCTTGGCCCGGTGGGCGGGGGTTCTGGGGTCGATGGATTTGATTTTCGTACTCATGGCGCCCCTCCTCTCCCCGCCTCGGGCATAGCATTACAGAATATATTTTACCCGGAAACGCAAAAAAAGTAAAGGGGGTTGAGATCCCCCTTTCGCCCTTGACGAATCAATCAAACTGAGTACAATAGAGGAAAGCGCACGGTGCCGCGGCATGTGAAAAGGCCGCCGTGCCATCTGATGGAGCAGGAAAGGAAGTTGTTATCGTGAAGCGCAGACAGATCGCCCTGCTGGCCCCGCTGCTGGCCCTGTGCCTGGCCCTGTCCGCCTGCGGCGGAAGCAACGCCCCGGCGGTTCAGAGTGAGCCGGAGGTGCCCACCCAGTCCGATACGGAGGCGATTCCGGCAGAGGAGATTCTGGCGGAGGAGCCCGTCGAGGAACCCCCTACGATCGACGCCGCCCCCTACGCGGGCGAGTGGCTGAACTATTTCAGCGGGGAGCCCGCGCTGACCGTCCGGGCGGACGGCACCGTAACCATCTACGGCGAGAAGGGCCGGATTATCTCCGCCGGAGACGACACGGACGTGATTTCCGGAGTGGGGGTCAATTTAACCATTGAGACGGATTCCAACAGCGAATACAGCCTGGGGTACTTCCAGGACGCAAGGGTGGGAGGCGACAGCGAGCGCCTTGCGGAGTTGGGAATCTCCGCCGTCGAGGGCATGGGCATGAGCCAAATCTACCTGGGAATGGAGGGCTACGCCGGGGCGTTTTTCATGGATTATTCGACGCACACCCGCCTCGTGCCCGCCGATGCGGGCTTCGAGTGGCTCACCGTGGAGATCAACAACGACAACTGGGCGGATTATCTCTACATCGGCGAAGAATATGAGGATCAGTTCGACGCCTTCGGCGACTGGACAGGGGTTCGGCAGGACTGCTATCTCTACCTGAAGGATGGATATTTGATCACCAGCGACGGAAGTCTTACGCTGGAGTACTCCTATCAATGGAATATGCTGGAGGTCTCCCTGGACCGGGAGGCCCAGACCTGGACGGAGCTGTCCCGGGAGGAACGGAATTCCGGCACGGCCCAGGACACGGTGAATGTCTACCGGGGGGAGTACAGGGATTTGATGCACATCGGCGGCGGCGGTTCCATCACGGAGGACGAGTACGAAGGGGGATATTACCTGGAGACTGTGAGCGAGGAGATTCTGCGCATCCAGGGGGAGCTGCAGCTGATCAAAATAAATTGACGCCGGAGCGGGCATGCTGCCCGGGCTGACAAACGGGTGCGGAGGCTTTGCCGGTCTCCGGCTCCCCAGCGCCGGAGGAAAATCGACCTTTTGTCCAAAACATTTTTTCAAAATGAAGAGGGAGCCGAACATCGGCTCCCTCTCGCTTTGCATATTTGGTTGGAATCAGCTGAACAGCCGCTTCAGCAGGCCCTCCAGCGCCTTGCCGTGGCGGGCCTCGTCCCGGGCCATCTCATGCACGGTGTCGTGGATGGCGTCCAGGCCATTGCGCTTGGCGCAGGTGGCCAGATCCACCTTGCCCTGGGTGGCGCCGTACTCGCAGTCCACACGCCAGGCCAGGTTCTGCTTGGTGGAGGCGGTCATGTTGGGCTCCAGCTCGCTGCCCAGCAGCTCGGCAAACTTGGCGGCGTGCTCCGCCTCCTCCCAGGCAGCCTTCTCCCAATAGAGGCCCACCTCAGGATAGCCCTCCCGATGGGCGACCCGGGCCATGCAGAGGTACATGCCGACCTCGGAGCACTCGCCGGTGAAGTTGGCCTTCAGCTGCTCCAGGATGTAGGCCTTGTCCTCGGCGCTGATGTCGGGGTTGTTCTTGACGGTCAGGGCATAGATGCCGAACTCGTGGGTGGCAGCCAGCTGAGCGCCCTCCTCCATCTTCTTGAACTTGGAGCCGGGCACCTTGCAGGTTGGGCAGAACTCAGGGGGCTCATCCCCCTCATGCACATATCCGCAGACGGGACATACCCATTTTGCCATAATAAATATCCTCCTAATTTGAATTTTCAGCGGGGCATACCGGCCCCTGATTTTTCCTTACGGGGCCATTATATCAATAAATTGCACACATTTCAACCAATTAGACGGGGCTAACATGGCAAATTCACAAAAAATTAATGCAATCTAACCCCGCCACGGCCTCTGCCACCCGGACGCCGTCCACCGCCGCGGAGACGATGCCGCCGGCGTAGCCGCACCCCTCCCCGCAGGGGTAGACTCCCCGGAGCGCGGTCTGGAGCGTCGCGTCCCGCCTCAGCCGCACCGGGGAGGAGGAGCGGGTCTCCACCCCGGTCAGCACCGCGTCGGAATCCGCAAATCCCCGCACCTTCCGATCAAAGATGGGCAGGGCGTCCCGCAGGGCGGCGGTCACATAGCCGGGCAGACAGTCCTCCAGGCTGCCCCAGGTCACGCCGGGCCGGTAGGTCGGCGCAACCCCTCCCCCGCCCGTCGAGGGGCGGCGGGCCAGAAAATCCCCCACCCGCTGGGCCGGGGCCCGGAAATTCCCCCCGCCTAGCTGAAAGGCGAGGCGCTCCCACTGCCGCTGGAACCGCACCCCGGCCAGGGGATCCGCGCCGGGGAAGTCGGCGGGGGTGACCCCCACCAGGAAGCCGCCGTTGATGTTCTCCCCATCCCGGGCGCGGAAGCTCATGCCGTTGGTGACCAGCTCCCCCGGCGCCGAAGCGGAGGCCACCACCTGCCCGCCCGGACAGACGCAGAAGGTGTAGGCGCTGCGCCCGGAGGGGAGGTGGCAGGACAGCTTGTAGTCGCTGGGAGGCAGCTTTTCCCAGACGTCGCCGAATTGAGCCCGGCTGATGGCCGCCTGGGGGTGCTCAATGCGGACCCCGATGGCGAAGGGCTTGGGCTCCAGGGGCAGCCCGGCGTCGTAAAGCATCTGGAAGGTGTCCCGGGCGGAGTGGCCGATGGCCAGGACGAGGGTGTCCGTCTCCAGAATATACTCCCCCGACGGGCCCCGGACGGTCACCCCCCGCAGGCGGTCGCCCTCGGCGCGCAGGCCCACCAGCTGGCTCTCAAAGCGCACGTCACAGCCCAGGCGCAGCAGCTCCAGCCGGATGCTGCGCACCACCCGGCGGAGGATGTCGGTGCCGATGTGGGGCTTGTGGGCATACAGAGTATCCTCCGGCGCGCCGTGGCCGTGCAGGGTCTCCAGCACCGTGCCGATGCGGGGATCGTGGGTGCCGGTGGTCAGCTTGCCGTCGGAGAAGGTGCCCGCGCCCCCCTCGCCGAACTGGACGTTGGAGGCGGGATCCAGAATGCCCGTCTCCCAGAATCGGGCGACATCCTCCGCCCGGCGCTCCACACTCCTGCCCCGCTCCAGCACCACGCAGGGGATGCCGTTTCGGGCCAGATAGAGGGCGCAGAACAGCCCCGCCGGGCCCATCCCCGCCACCACGGGCATATTTGCGCTGCTGCGGTGCACCGGCGGGAAGGTGTATTCCCGCCGCTCCACCCGCTTCACGTTTTTGAGGCCCCGGCGCAGGATCCGCTCCTCTCCGGGCACCTCCAGGCGCAGGGAGTAGACCATCTGGATCCGGCTCTTGTCCCGGGCGTCGATGGACTGCCTGACGATCCGGATCGGGCCGCACCCGCCCCGGGGGAGGCCCAGCAGTTTTTCCAGTTTTCGCTCCAGCGCCTCCGGGGCGGCGTCCACCGGCAGGCGCAGATCATTGATTTGCAGCATAGTATCACCGGCTATATTGTATCAGAAAAACGCATAGATTGAAACGGTGATTTGCATGTATGCCTATTTTGCCCCCGGCGGCGGGCTGTGGCCCCGGTACTATCTGGAGCAGGTGCTGGGGATGCCCCTGCTGCGCGTCGAGCTGCCCCGCCGTCTCTCCCCCGGGCAATGCCGTAAAATTGAGCGGCGTCTGCGGCGCTTCCGGGTGCACCAGACCCTCAACCACCCCCAGACCTGGCGCGGCCCCGCGCTGCCCGCGCAGAACGCGACGCGGGAGCTGTGGCTGGAGGTCGCCCCGGAGCTGGCCCTGCGGGCCCTGATGGCCCGGAACATCGACCCCAGATATGCCTCGGTGGAGCTGGTGGCGGAGCATTGGAGCGCCTCGGCGGAGCAGATCCTCCTGTCCCTCATCCCCCGGGTGCGGCGCATCGTCCTCTCCGTCCCCGTGCCGGAGGGGCTGCTCTGGCACCTCCAGAGGGAGGCGGGCTTCTCCCCCGGCGTGGGTCAAGGGGATGTCGCCCTGTGCCTCTCCCCCGCCGTGCGAAAAAACGCCATTCCCCTCTGGCCGCCCCGGCCCGCCGTCCCCGGCTTTTCCCTCTCCACCGCCCGGCCCACCGGCGCGGAGGACTGCCCGGTGGAGCCGCTGCTGGCCGCGCTGCGTCAGTCGGGCCGATTGGGGCGGGAAGACATCATTTTATGCGCGGATGGCGCGCATTTGACTTGACATACATTATAAGAACAATTATAATATTTCAGACACTCTGCGCCCCCGCTTTGGCCTTCTCCCGCCAAGGTCGGGGCTTTGTGAAAAAACGCAAAACAGACTTGTTTTGGAAGGAACGTGTTGAACATGGCAAAAGTGTATAAGCTGACCGCCGCCCGGCTGAAGGAATTACAGGATGAAATGGTCTGGATGAAGACCGTCCGCGAGAAGGAAGTGGCCGATCTCATCAAGGAGGCCCGCTCCTTCGGCGACCTCTCCGAGAACAGCGAGTATGACGAGGCGAAAAACGAGCAGGGCAAGCTCTACTCCCGCATGGCCGAGGTGGAGGAGATCCTCTCCAACTACGAGATCATCGACGAGAGCGAGTTCGACGCCTCCGTCATCCATCCCGGCTCCACCATCCGCGTCCACTCCCTGGAGATGAACACCGATCTGGAGTATCGCATCGTCGGCTCCCAGGAGGCCGACCCCATGCACGGCCGGATTTCCGAGGAGTCCCCCTTCGGCCGCGCCCTGCTGGGCAAGCGCGCCGGCGACGACATCACGGTGGAGGCCCCCGTCGGGGAGATGCACTACACCATCATGGACGTCAACTGAAACCGCCCCATTCCCACCATACCGTTAGAAGGAAGTGCAATCACACATGGCTGAAAAGCAGAACGGAAACCAGAAGGTCTCCGAGCAGCAGGTCCGCCGGGAAAAGCTCTCCGCCCTCCAGGCGGCGGGACGCGATCCCTTTGTGCAGACCAAGTTTACCGTCTCCCATTTCTCCACCGACATCACCGAGCGCTTTGAGGAGATGGAGGGCAAAACCGTCACCATCGCCGGCCGCCTGATGAGCAAGCGGGGCATGGGCAAGGTCTCCTTCTGCGACCTTCAGGACAAGCTGGGCCGCGTGCAGCTCTATGTCCGCCGGGATCTGATCGGCGAGGACGAGTACGCCTGGTTCAAGAAGTATGACACCGGCGACCTGGTCGGCGTCACCGGCGAGGTTTTTAAGACCGAAAAGGGCCAGATCTCCGTGCGTGCCAGCCAGGTCGTCCTGCTGGCCAAGGCGCTCCAACCCCTGCCGGAGAAGTTCCACGGCCTGACTGACCAGGAGCTGCGGTATCGCCAACGTTATGTCGACCTGATCGTCAACCCCGACGTGAAGGAGACCTTCACCCGCCGCTCCCTGATCCTGCGGGAGCTGCGCGCCTATCTGGACAGCAAGGGCTTCATGGAGGTGGACACCCCCATCCTCACCCCCTTTGAGATCGGCGCCTCCGCCCGTCCCTTCTTCACCCACCACAACGCCCTGAACATGGAGATGGTGCTGCGCATCGAGACGGAGCTCTACCTCAAGCGGCTGATCGTCGGCGGCATGGATCGGGTCTATGAGGTGGGCCGCATCTTCCGCAACGAGGGCA
>JAFVAS010000311.1 GCA_017480395.1 Oscillospiraceae bacterium
CCGCAGCGAGATACAGGGCTGCCGGTGCGCCCAGGCCTCCGGCGCCGATGATCAGCACCTTGGAGTTGAGCAGCTTCTTCTGCCCCTTGACGCCGACCTCCTTGAGGATGATGTGCCGGGAGTAGCGCTCCAGCTGTTCGTTGGTGAAGGCCATTCAGCAGCCACCTCCCATGAAGTAGAGGAACTCCACCTCGTCGCCCTCCTGGAGGATCCGGGTGGTGCGCTCCGCCGTGGCCAGGAATTCATCGTTGATGGTGACGGTGACATAGATGGGGGTCTCCACGTTCTCCGCCTCGATGAGCTGCTCCACGGTGAGTCCCTCGGGATATTCCTTTTTGACGCCTGCAACTGTGATGATCATAATTTGTTCTCCTCTCTTGTTCAGTCGCCCACCTTGCGGACGATCAGGTCATAGGTTCCGTCTTCGTTGTGGATGAGCTTCAGGATCTGATGCCCCTCCTCCTTGATGCTGCGCGGTACGTTCTGGACGGGCTCGCCATCGTTCATATGGATGGACAGGATGTCACCCTCCTCCAGCTCCTCCAGGGCCACCTTCGCCTTGACAAAGGTGACGGGACACACCACGTCGGTGATGTCCACGGTGTCGGTGATGTTGTAATCAGCCATGATATGCCTCCTCGATTTTTGCGGTAAAGTCCTCCCAGCCCAGGCGCTCCAGCGTCTTGGCAAAGCGCTCGCCGGGGTTGGCGTGTTCTGCGAAGTAGTCGATGGCGGTGTCCGCCACCCGCCACAGGGTCTCCTCGTCCTCGATCAGGGGGAGCAGCTCGGTGCCCTTCTGGATGGAGTTGCCGAAGGTGCCGCCGAAGGAGACCAGGAAGCCGCTCTTCCCATGCCACGCCCCGGTGGGACAGGCGGTGACGCAGCGGCCGCAGTGGTTGCACTGATCGGCGTTCAGCCGGATCTCGCCGTCCTCGATGGTGATGGCCCCCTGGCGGCAGGCCTTCTCGCACACGCCGCAGAGGATGCACTCCTCCTTCACCCAGCTCACCGCCATGCCGCCCTTGACGCCCAGGTCGTTCTCCTCGGCCTTGAGGCAGTTGTTCTGGCACCCGGTGACGCCGAATTTGAACTTGTGGGGAAGCTGGCGGCCAAAGTAGCGCCGGTCCAGCTCGGTGGCGATGTCCAGGGCGTCGATACAGCCGCTGGGACAGCACTTTCCGCCCTGGCAGGCGGTCACCGTGCGCACCCTGGGGCCGCAGACTCCGGGCTGGACGCCGCCCTCGGCCAACTCCGCCTTCACCGCCTCGATGTCCTCCAGCTGAATGAAGGGGATCTCCACTCCCTGCCGGGAGGTGAGGTGAACGTAGTCATGCCCGTATTTCTTCGCCACGGCGGCGATGGTTTGCAGCTGCTCCACCGTCACCGTGCCTCCCACCACCCGAAGGCGCAGGGAGAAGGTGTTCTTCTGCTTCTGGCGCATAAAACCGCCGGCCTTCAGCGTTGCGTAATCAACAGCCATATGTACCCTCCTGTAACATTAATAGAATGTGTAATTGACCGTATTTTCATAGAGGAGCCGATCCTTCTCCGGGCCGCCCTGGCGCAGGTCGAGAATCAGCTCTCCCCGCAGGCTCTCCCGCAGCATCCGCTCCGTCTCCGGGTCGAGATAGGTGCCGGAGACCACGGTAATCAGGCCCGCCCGCTGGAGCAGATCGGCGGCAAAGATCATCTGCTCACCGGCCACCCGGAGGCGCATGGTGTGCATCCCCTGGGACAGCAGCTCCAGCTCGATCTCTCCGGCCTTCCGGTCGTCGTCGGCCAGGATGAAGAACGGGGTCTGGCCCATGTACTTGGCCCGCACCTCCGGGCTGATCTCCGTCTCGCTCCGGGCGTGGGTGTCAACGACGGTCTCGATGACGCCGCAGGCGCTGGTGGCATTGGTCACCCGGTCGATGAGGATCAGCTCTCCCATCGTCCGGTGGTTGGAGAAGGTGTCCACCACAATGGGGGTGGACAGCTCGATGGAGCACAGGGCGATCTCGTTCTTTCGGAGGCTGGAGGCGTTCCGGTGCTCCCCGGTGTTCACGTCCACGATGTAGCGGATGCCGGTGACCTTGCCGGGGATGAGCCGAGTGCCCACCTTGACGAACACCGAGTGGGTGTTGATCAGGGCGTCGTCGTCCATCCAGAGCAGGGTTGCCTCAAACCGGCTGGCGGTGTGCAGCGCGGCCCCCCGGGAGAGCACGCTGCCCCGGGAGACGTCCACCTCCCGATCCAGCTCCACGGTGACCGGCTGGCCCTGTCCGGCGGACTCCACAGGTCTGTCCCCCACCAGAATGCCCTTGATGGCCGCCTGGGTGCCGCTGGGGAGGATGGTGACCGTCTCCCCCACGGAGATCTCGCCCGACTCGATCTGGCCCTGGAAGCCCCGGAAGGTATGATCCGGGCGGCATACCCGCTGAACGGGGAGGTAAAAGCCCTCCTCATGGCTGACGGTGTCCACCTCCACCGTCTCCAGATAGGGCAGCAGCGCCCCGCCGTCGTACCAGTCCATGATCCGGGAGGGCTGGGTGACATTCTCCCCCGCCGTGGCGGAGAGGGGGATGATTTTGACGTTTTGCAGCCCCAGCTCATTTCTCAGCTCTCCGATCTGGGACTTGATCTGCTCAAAGGGCTCCCGGGCATAGCCCACCAGGTCCATCTTATTCACGGCGAACACGAAGTACCGAATGCCCATCAGGGCGCAGATGCGGGCGTGGCGCCGGGTCTGCACCAGCACACCCTTGGAGGCGTCCACCAGGATGATGGCCAGGTCGGCAAAGCTGGCACCCACCGCCATATTCCGGGTGTACTCCTCATGGCCGGGGGTGTCCGCCACAATGAAGCTGCGCCGGTCGGTGGTGAAGTAGCGATAGGCCACGTCGATGGTGATGCCCTGCTCCCGCTCCGCCATCAGGCCGTCCAGCAGCAGGGAGTAGTCGATCTGGCCCCCCCGGGAGCCAACCCGGCTGTCCAGCTCCAGCGCCTGCTCCTGATCGGTGTAGAGCAGCTTGGTGTCATACAGGATATGCCCGATGAGGGTGGACTTTCCGTCGTCCACACTGCCGCAGGTGATAAATTTCAACAGTCCGTTCATCAGAAATACCCCTCCCGCTTGCGCTTCTCCATACTCGCCTCGCCGCCGTCCTGGTCGATGACCCGGCTGTTGCGCTCGCTGGTGACGGCGCTCAGGGTCTCCTCAATGATGGCGTCCAGGGTGTCCGCCGTGGACAGCACGCCCCCGGTCAGGGGGTAGCAGCCCAGGGTGCGGAAGCGCACGCTCTTATATTCCGGCGTCTCCCCGGGCAGAAGGGGCAGCCGATCGTCGTCCACCATGATGATGTTTCCGTCCCGATAGACCACCGGGCGCTCGGCGGCGAAGTAGAGGGGAACGATCTCGATCTGCTCCCGCCGGATGTACTCCCAGATGTCCTTTTCCGTCCAGTTGGAGATGGGGAAGACCCGGATGCTCTCCCCCCGCTTGATGCGGGTGTTGTAGAGCTTCCACATCTCCGGGCGCTGGTTTTTGGGGTCCCAGGCCTGCTCGGCGTTGCGGAAGGAGAAGATGCGCTCCTTGGCCCGGGACTTCTCCTCGTCCCGGCGGCCGCCGCCAAAGGCGGCGGTGAAGCCGTACTGGGTCAGGGCCTGCTTGAGGGCCTGGGTCTTCATGATGTCCGTGTAGACGGAGCCGTGGTCAAAGGGGTTGATGCCCTGGGCCCGGCCCTCCTCGTTGGTGTAGACCAACAGGTCAAGGCCGTACTTCTCCGCCGTCCGATCCCGGAACTCGATCATCTCCCGGAACTTCCAGCCCGTGTCGATGTGCAGAAACGGGAAGGGCGGCTTTTCCGGGTAGAACGCCTTGCGGGCCAGGTGAAGCATCACGGAGCTGTCCTTGCCGATGGAGTAGAGCATCACCGGCTTTTCGCACTCCGCCGCCACCTCCCGGATGATGTAGATGGCCTCCGCCTCCAGCTTGTCAAGATGCGATAATTCCTGCATGATATCCTCTCCCTAGTACTTATTTGCGCTGCGCCGGTCCACGGTGATGGTGACCGGCGGCTCTCCGGGCCGGGTGATGACCCAATGGGTCAGATCCCCTGCGCTGCGAACCTGCATCAGGCCGCCCCGCCCTCCGATATCAGCCCCGAGATAGTAGTAGATGGCGCCGTGGGCGCACTCCTTCAGGCAGGAGGCGCAGCCCCAGCACTCCTCGGGGCGCTTCAGATAGGCTCTGCCCTGGGCATCAGCGCGGATCAGGTTGCCGGGACACACCTCCCGGCAGAGTCCGCAGCCGACACAGGCTTCGCGGTCAATCCGTATGCTCATAGGCACCCTCCTTTACCAGCTCCCGGCGAAATACCCGGATCTGTCCATCGACCAGCCGGGAGTTGACGTAGCGCTCCTCCTCGGCCCGGGGGGCGGGATAGTCCGTGTGGATGGCAAAGCCGGGCCATCGGGTCTCCCTCCGCTCCAGCAGATGGGCGATCAGGGTCTGACACACCGTCAGCCGGTCGGTCAGCTCGTAGATGTGGACAAGCTCGTCCATGTCCTCCGCCCGCAGCGTTTCGGCCAGCGCGGCCAGCGACGCGATCTGCGATCGGGCCAGGGACAGCTGGTTGGCGTTGTAGCGGTAGCCGGTGCGGATGCCCCCGGCGTACTCGTCCATCACCTTCTGCATGGCCTCCTCCAGGGCGAACACGTCAAAGGCTTCGCCGGATTTCGCCGCAAGGCGGGACTGGTATTCCTCCAGCACCGGCTGGGCCAGCGCACGGAAATCGGCCTGTGAACCGTCGGACTGTTCGCCGAGATCGTCCAGCACCGCCTCGGCGGCGATGGCCCCCTCGGCCAGAGCGCCGGTGACGAACTTCTTGGGCGCGCCGCCGGAGACGTCCCCCGCGGCGTACAGGCCGGGAACCGTGGTGCGGCGGCGGGTATCCACCCAGAAGCCGCTGGCGGTGTGACCGCCGACGATGTAGGGCTCGGTGCCCTCCACCTCCACGTTCTGCCGGGAGGGCAGGCTGCCGCTCTCGATCCACTTCAGGGTCTGGGCGGGGGCCATGTTGAGGTAGGCCTTGAGGAGATCCTCCTCCTGCTGGGCCGAGATGCCCTCGGTGCGCAGGTAGCAGGGGCCGCGGCCCTCCCTGGCCTCATTGGACGCGCCATAGGCCCGGCCGGAGGTGGACAGGCCGTAGCGCTGCTCAAACACCTCTCCAAGGGCGTTGACCTCCCTGGCCCCGGCCCCCAGGGCGATGGTGCCGGTGGGGGCAATGGTATCCTTGCAGCGCTGGGCCACAAAGCGCATCTCGAAGCTGGTCATCTCCGCCCCGGCCCGGATGCCCATGGCATAGCCCGCCCCGGTGTTGAAGGGCGGATACCACATTTTATGCCGGGAGAAGCCCGGATTGTTGGGGCGGTACAGCCCGGCGGCACCGCCGGTGGCGATGAGCACCGCCCGGGCGGAGATGGCATAGGCCTGCTCCTCTAACACAGAAAAGCCCGCCGCCCCCACGACCCGTCCGGCGTCCAGCAGAAGCTGCGTCATATTCAAATGGTTCAGAACGCGAACATTCCCATACCGACGCACCTGTGCTGCCAGTATGGGTTTGATGTTCTCCCCATTGATCTTGATATTCTGTTTCCCCCGGGAGACATAGCGCCCCCGCTCGTCCTTCTGAATGACCAGGCCCATCTGCTCCAGGTCGGCGGTGGCCTCGTTGAACCGCTCCGCCATAGTGCGCACCAGGTCGTCCCGGATGATCCCCTCGGCGTCCCAGCGGACAAACTCCAGGTAATCCTGAACCGTCTGCCCCTCGGTGATGTAGGCATTCAGGGCGTTCACTCCGGCTGCCAGGCAGCCGGAGCGCTTGATATTGGCCTTTTCGGCAATGAGAATTTGAAGCTCCGGCGATCGCCGGGCGGCGGTGATGGCGGCATAACAGCCCGCCGTGCCGCCGCCGATGATCAGCAGATCGCAGGTCAGATATTGTTGTTTCATCATAGGTCAGATCACGACGCTTTCCCGCTTGAGGGACTGGTTGTACTCCATGGTCACCCGGTCTCCGTCCACCACAAAGAGCCGGTAGATGAAGACGTCCACCACCTCGCCGACCTCAACAAAGGGATCGTTGATGCTCCGGATGGCGGAGATCAGATTGTCATGGAGCCGCACCCGAATCTCCAGGTTGCTGCCCCGGAAGATGATGTCCTCCACCACGCCCTCTTCCGCGGAGCGGGAGAACTGGACACTCTCTCCTTTCTTGAAAATGCTGATGAACTCAGGCCGGAGAATGGCCACGGTGTCCGGGCCGCCCCGGGCAAAATACTGGAACTGGTCGTAATTCTTCACCGGGATGGAGTTGCCGATGAACTGCACCACAAAGGGGGTGGCGGGGTTGGCGTAGAGCTCCTGGGGGGTGCCCGCCTGCTCCACCCGGCCCTGGTTGGTGACGATGATGTCGTCCGCCACCTCGATGGCCTCATCCTGGTCGTGGGTGACGAAGATGCTGGTGATGCCGATCTGGGTGATCATCTCCCGCAGCCAGGTGCGCAGCTCCAGCCGGACCTTGGCGTCGATGGCGGCAAAGGGCTCATCCAGCAGCAGAATCTGGGGGTTGGGGGCCAGCGCCCGGGCGAAGGCCACCCGCTGCCGCTGACCGCCGGAGAGCTGGCTCGGATAGCGCTTCTCCAGCCCCTCGCAGTTGATGAGCTTCAGCAGCTCGGCCACCCGCTCCTTGATCTCATTCTCCGGGGTCTTCTTGACCCGCAGGCCGAAGGCGATGTTGTCATAAACCGTCATGTAGCGGAACAGGGCGTAGCTCTGAAACACGAAGCCGATGCCGCGCTCGCTGCCGGGGATGTTGTTGACCACCTTGCCGTCGATCAGGATCTCCCCGGAGTCGGGGTGCTCCAGCCCGGCGATCATCCGGAGGATGGTGGTCTTTCCGCTGCCGGAGGGGCCCAGCAGCGCCACCAGGCGGCCCTTGGGGATCTGAATGTTGATGTCCTTGGACGCTTGAAAGCTGCCATAATGCTTGTTGATGCCGCGCAGCTCAACGTAATTTGCGTTGTCACTCATGGAGATACCTCCCTTGAATCAGTAATGGATTTCCGCTTCCTTGTTGCCCCGGCGCTCCAGCCAGACCCGCAGGGCCAGCACGATAATCGCCAGAATCACCAGGATGGAGGAGGCGGCGAAGGCCCCCGTGAAGTCATAGCCCTGATAGAGCAATTCAATGTAGAGGGGCAGGGTGTTGGTCTTGCCCCGCAGATGGCCGGACAGAACGGAGACCGCTCCAAACTCGCCCATGGCCCGGGCGGTGCAGAGGACAATGCCGTAGAGCAGGGCCCATTTGATGTGGGGCAGGGTCACCTTGCGGAAGATGGTGAAGGTGCCCGCGCCCATGAGGGCGGCGGCCTCCTCCTCGTCGGTGCCCTGGGCCGTCAGCACCGGGATCAGCTCCCGGGAGATAAAGGGGAAGGTCACGAAGATCGTGGCCAGGACGATGCCCGGCACGGCGAAGATGATCTGAATGCCCCAGCCGTCCAGAATGGGATACAGAAAGCTCTGACGGCCGAAGGTCAGCACATAGATCAGGCCGGCGATGATGGGGGACACCGTCACAGGCAGGTCAATGAAGGTCGAGATGACCTTCTTGCCCTTGAAGGCGAATTTGGTCAGGCACCAGGCCGCAGCAATGCCGAAGATGGTGTTGACCACCACCGCCCAGATCGTCGCCCGGATGGTGAGCAGCGCCGCCTTGATGGCGTAGGGGTCGGTGATAGAGGCGATGTAGCCGCCGATGCCGTCCCGCAGAGCGGTGATGACAATATAGAACAGGGGCAGCAGCAGGAACACCGCCAGGAAAATGACGACAAGGATGATCAGCACCCACTTAAGGGGGCCGCTGTTTTTACGCAATTCCATAATCGGTTCCTCCTTATGCCAGGCCGGAGACCCGCCGGGAGACCACGCTCTGCAAAATGGCGTTCACCGACAGGATGATGAAGGCGATGGCCAGCATGACCAGAGCGATGGAGGTGGCCGCAGCGTAGTCGAATTCCTGCAGCTCCGACATGATGAGCAGCGGGGCGATCTCCGTCTCATAGGGGGTGTTGCCGGCGATGAACACCACGCTGCCGTACTCGCCGATGCTGCGGGCAAAGGCCAGGGTGAAGCCGGAGATCAGGGCGGGGAGGATCTCCGGGAAGATCACCTTCCGGAAGGTGGTCTTTCGGTCGGCACCCAGGATCAGGGCCGCCTCCTCGTACTGGATGTCGATCTTCTCCAGCACCGGCTGGACGGCCCGCACCACAAAGGGGATGCCGATAAAGATCAGGGCGATGGTGATGCCCAGCCGGGTGTAGGCAATGCGGATGCCGAAGACATTGTAGAAGAACTTTCCCACCCAGCCGTTGGTGGTGGTCAGATGGGTCAGGGAGATGCCCGCCACCGCCGTGGGCAGGGCAAAGGGCAGCTCAATGATGCCGTCGATGAATTTCTTGCCGGGAAAGTCATACCGCACCAGAACCCAGGCCATGATGAGGCCCATGACGGCGTTGATGAGGGCCGCAACCAGGGCCGTGGAGATGCTCACCCAATAGGCCGAGAGGATGCGGGGCCGGGTGATGGTATACCAGAACTCGGAGAAGGAGAGCTGGGCCGTGAACACCACCAGGGAGCACAGGGGGATCAGCACCACCAGGCTCAGAATGGAGATGGTCACGCCGAAGCTGAGTCCGAAGCCCGGTATGATGCTCTTGCGTGTTTTCTTCATCGGATCAAACCCTTTCGCTGTTTTGCCGGAGGGGGGACAGCCCCCTCCGGCAAGGGCGGATTACTGCTCGTAGATGGAGTCGAAATTGACACCGTCCGCGAAGTGGATCGCCCGGGCCTGCGCCCAGCCGCCAAAGTGGTTGATGTCCGTCAGCACCACGTTGTCGTTGATCCATTTGCCGTCCGCCGGAATTTCGGTGATGGTGTTGCCCTCTCCGGAGGACACATACTGGTCGTAGATCTCCCGGGTGCTGGGCCGGTAGAAGTTCTCCGCCTCAATGACCTGGGCCTCATCGGAGTAGAGGAAGTTCAGATACTCGGTGGCGGCGTCCACGGTGCCGTGCTTTTTGGCCACCTCGTCCACCACCGCCACGGTGGGCTGGCACAGGATGGAGACGGAGGGAACCACGATCTCATAGTCGCCGGGGTACTCCTTCAGGGAGAGGAACGCCTCGTTCTCCCAGGCCAGCAGCACGTCGCCCTGGCCGTTCTCCACAATGGAGGTGGTGGCACCCCGGGCGCCGGAGTCCAGCACCACCACGTTGCCGTACAGGGTGCGGATGGACTCCAGGATCTCGTCATCGTTCTGGCCCTGGAGCTCGAAGAAGTACCAGGCCGCCAGGTAGTTCCACATGGCGCCGCCGGAGGTCTTGGGGTTGGGGGTGATGATGCCCACGTCGTCCCGGATCAGGTCATCCCAGTCGTAGATGCCCTTGGGGTTGCCGGCGCGAACCAGGAAGACGATGGTGGAGGTGTAGGGGGAGCTGTCCAGGGGGAACTCGGCGGTGAAGCCGTCGTCGATCAGGCCGGCATCCGCCACAACCTTGACGTCGCCCTCCAGAGCCAGGGTGACCACATCGGCCTCCAGGCCGTTGGACACCTCCAGGGCCTGCTTGCCGGAGCCGCCGTGGGACTGGGTGACCTCGATCTTCTGGCCGGTCAGCTCCTCGTAGTGGGGCTCAAAGATCTCGTTGTATGCGGCGTAGAGCTCACGGGTGGGGTCGTAGGAGACGTTGGTCAGCTCGATGGTGCCGCCGGAGCTTCCGCTGGAGGAGGCACCGCAGCCCGTCAGCGCCGTCAGGATCAGCGCGGTGGATAGGATCAGCGCACCGAGGCGCTTGCCATTGAATTTCATGATAAAAGAACCTTCTTTCTGGTTTCCGCCCGTTCGGGGGGGTAATTGAGTTTATGGGGCAAAAAAATGGCAGGACGTGATCATCCCGCCTTCTGGTGTAGCATATTGAGACCTGCGCTCAGCAGTACAGAGACATTCGGACGCAACATCGGGGCATACACATTCGGCTGGACTTGGTATGGGAACAACAACACATCTTATGACAGATACACATTGTCTTCATAGCGCGCTTCCTTTCCCTATTTTCCCTATCGGGTTTGTGGGTTTATGCTGAGAGTATACCATACCTTCTACCAAAACGCAATCCCCCAGCCATTCCCCTTTTCCATAGCTGGCTATTTGGAAAAGAGATAACGGGCGAAATATTCTCCGCTCATTTGCGTTCCAGCCCCTTTGCGCCCCGCTCCCATCTGCGCCGAGGGGCCAACAACCATTCCTATGCGGCAAGCCACCGCGTGACAGCGGCAGTGAAACGAAAAACGGTCGGGGATGCGCGCAAGCCACGCTTCCCCGACCGCTCGGCCGATGATTCCACGATTGCTCCCCGTCGGAGCGGGATACCACGCGCCAATGGGGCCGTCCCGCTCACTCCGCCTTGGGGAATTTCGGCAGAAGGATAATATAGAGGATATCAAACACGCTGCACACCAGCCCCATCAGCACGATATACGGGTTGAAGCCCCAGACAACGCCCTGCAGGACGGTGGGGGCCAGGGTGCCGATCCATTTGGCCACCGCAATGGTCATGGACTGCCCCCGGGTAGAGTTTCTCCGAAACAGCATGACCACAAACAGGATGGACATGGCCGCATTCTGGGCGAATGCGGAGTACTGCGCCGCCGGAAGCGGGTCAAAGGCCAGGAAGAACGCCAGTTGGATGACGGCGCAGGCGGCAAAGGAGAGGATGGAAAAGGGGACAAAATACTTCTTTGCGCGCTCCGGGAACTCCCGCCTGCCGAACTCGAAGTAGGTGTAGACGATCACCGCGTCCAGGCACATCCACGCCAGATTGACAAAGGCCTGAACCGAGACGTCAAAGAGCAGATCATGAATGGTGTAGATCGTCTCCCAGGCGATATTCAGGCCCAGGGCATACAGCGGCATGGCATAGGTCTTGGCCCTGAAGCCCTGCCGGATGCAGTCGATATACACGACAGACCATGCGATTCCACTGAGCAGAAGTAAAAACAGTTCCATATGCGAGCCTCCTTGACATGTGTCAGCGTTATAGGTATAATAGTCAAAAAGCTGACAGGTGTCAATACCTCTGGCACAAGTGGTACAGATGGCCGTTTCTGTCAGGGTTTGCATGGGAGGGAGCACGCAATGTATCAGGGGACAAATCCTTCTGCGCTCCGGTCCAGGGAGTGGATCACCCAGGCGCTGCTGGCGCTTTTGGAGGAGGAGAGGTACGCCCGGATCACGGTGAAGGATATCTGCCAGCGGGCGCAGCTGTCGAGGCAGACCTTCTACCAGATCTTCGCGTCAAAGGACGAGGTGCTGGAATACCGATTTGGGGCGCTTTTCGCCCAGTTCCGGGCGAAGTGCGGCAATTTCAGCGGCATCTCCCTCCGGGCGCTTGCCTGCGGTTTCTTTGCCTTTTTTGCGGAACACCAGGACTTCGCCCGGGTCCTGATCGCCAATCATATGTCCTATCTGTTTGAGCGGGAATTTGAGCGGTATCTGCCGGAGATCGACCTGTTCCGGCAGATCAACGAGACGGAGGCACACCCGGACTATTCTGTGTGCTATGTGGCGGGCGCTCTGTCTCAAATGCTGATCCACTGGTACGAAAAGGACATGGATCTCCCGGTGGAGCAGATGGGCGCTTTGACGGAGGACATCATCAGCGGGCGGATTTTCGCAGCGGGCGGCAATCGAACCGGATAACAAGGCCCCGGAGGGGCTGGCGATCAACCAGTCCCCTCCGGGGCGTGGGAAGCCCGGGCGACGCGCCCCGGGCTGTTTTTTCCTGTCATCTGTCTCACAGCAGCGGCGCAAGCAGCCGCAGGATCAGCTGCCGCATGCGCAGGAATCTGCCCCGCCCGGTGCGGTAATGCTCCGTGACCTCCTGGCACTCCGCCAGCGTCTCCTCAAAGTCCCGCTTCGTGTCCAACACCGCCGGGCAGTCATAATAGAGGCAGCCGTTCTCAAAGTGATGGTACAGGCTGCGGAAGTCCAGATTGATGGTGCCGCAGGTGGCCACCCGGTCATCGGAGACGCTCATTTTACAATGGCAGAAGCCGGGGGTATACTCATAAATGCGCACGCCGTTTCGCACCAGGCCGCCGTAGAAGGAGCGCGTCATGCTGTATACCAGCTTCTTGTCCGGGATTCCGGGGGTGATGACGCGCACATCCACCCCCCGCTTGGCCGCCAGGGACAGGGCGTGGGTCATTTCATCCGTGAGGATGAGATAGGGCGTGATGAACCAGACGTAGTCCCGGGCGCTCTCCGCCACGCTGATATAGACCTCCTCGCCCACCTGCTCCTCATCCATGGGGCTGTCGGCATAGGGTTGGACGAAGCCGGTTCCCTCCGCGTGGTAGTCCGGCTCGGGGAGGAAGCGGTCAAAGTCGGCGTCATCCGCGTCGTCCCCCCGCACCGCGTTCCACATCTCCAGGAATGTGACCGTCAGGCTTCTGACCGCGTCGCCGGTGAGCTTGATGCCGGTGTCCTTCCAGTGCCCATAGGGGCTGGTCAGGTTGAAATACTCGTTGGCCAGATTGTAGCCCCCGGTGAAGCCCACCTTCCCGTCCACCACGGTGATCTTCCGGTGATCCCGGTTGTTCAGAAAGACCTTGAGCCCCGGCGCGAAGGGATTGAACACCCGGCACTGAATCCCCCTGGCGTTCAGCCGCCCCACGAAGTCCGTGTTGATGAAGCCAATGCTTCCCATGTCGTCATAGAACACCCGGACGTCCACCCCCGCCCGGGCCCGCTCCTCCAGGATCTCCTGGATCCCGTGCCAGGATTCCCCGTCCTCAATGGCGTGGTACTCCATAAAGATGAACCGCTCCGCCCGGCGCAGGGCCTCCTTCTGGGCCTCCAGGCCCTTGGCCGCATCGTCATAGTATTCAATGTCCGTGTTCTGATAGACGGGGTAGCCGGCCCTCTCCCGCACATATCGGGCGAGATTGCCGAGGTGGCCGTCCCTCTCCCGCAGGGCCTGCAACGCATCGGCGTTCTCCGGCAGCTTGGGCAGCAGGAGCCGGTCGATCTCCTCATAGCGCCTGCGCATTTTGTGGGTGGAGCCGCTGAGCCCGATCAGCAGATACAGCGTCACACCCAGCACCGGCATCATCATGATCAGACTGATCCACGGCGTCTTCATGGCCGAGGTGGTGTTCTGGGCATAAATCCCCAGGACAAGCAGGGCCGCCAAAACCCGGGTGCCGATGGCGATCCACTCAGCGTGGTTGTTCAGCCGGACGGCGATCAGCAGGATCACCGCCACCTGCAGCACAATGGACACCGCCGTAAAGGCCAGACGGCTCACCCCGTTTTTGACGCTGCTTTTCTGTTCCACCGTTTGTATACCTGTACTCACGGTCGTCTCCTCCCTTCCCATGTTGCCTCCCGGCGCCTTTACGCCTGCTTTTCCGCCGTATAGGTCCCCGCCGGGGATGCAATCACTTTTTCACAGATCGCGGCCATCTCCTCCGGGCTCTCCTGCATCCCGGATCGGAACCATTCCGTCAGCACGCTGAGAAAGGCCCCCTCGCTGGCCGCCCGGGTGTAGTGCTCCTCGGTGGAGCTGACCGGATAGACCGCCTCCAGTATGATCCCATCACTCAGCCGCAGGTTTGCCTTCTGGTAGATTTCAAAATATTCCCTGTTCTCCCGGATCGTCTGAAAGAAACTGACGTACCACGCCCGCCGGTCCGTCAGGAAGCGCTCGCTGGTCAGGGATGTCCGCAGCTGCTCGAACAGGTGCTGGCAGAGATCCGCCACCAGAGCCTCCTTGGACTCATAGTTTCGGTAAAAGGCCAGCCGGGACACCCCCGCGCGCTTTGCGATCTCCGTAATGGTGATCCGCTCAAAGTTCTCCTGGTTCATGAGCTTGAACATGGCGGTGCGCAGGCACTCCCGGGTGACGCGGTTTGACTCCTCATTGGAAAGTCTCAGAATTTCCATGTTTTCCAGTTCTGTTTTCATAGTTCACCCCAACGCGACGTTACAAATTCCTCTCGATCTGTTAAGGCCGGAGGCAGATATCTTGACAGACGATACATTCACGTCGTACAATCGATATGACGTAACAAGTGTAACACTCAATCCCACGCTTGTCAACTAAAACATCTGGAGGCGAACCATATGAAATTTGCAAAGATTACAACCATCATCATCGGCGTGTTGATGATCATCTCCGGCCTCGTCTGCCTGTTCTCCCCGGGACTGACCTACCTGGGGCTGGCCTATGCCATCGGGATCGGCATGATCATGGACGCCGTGGGCCGGATCGTCACCTGGTGGAAATATCGGAAGGTCGGCCTGTTTGACGGGTGGATGCTGGTCGGGGCCATCCTCTCCCTGGTGTTTGGAATCATCCTGATCGGCGACGCCGCGCTCCAGGTCTCCGTGGGCGTGTTCATCGCATACATGGCCGCGATCTGGATTCTGATCCACGGCATCATCCATATTGTCCGGGCCGTCAAAATTCATCGGTTCCACAAGGATTGGGACACCGTCGTCATCGGAAAGCACTGGTGGGTGCTGCTGCTGTTCGGCATCGTGACCGTTCTGTTCGGCGTGCTGAGCGTGATGAATCCCGCCATTATTATGACGGCGGTGGGCACCTTCATCGGCCTGGGCATCATTGCCGCCGGTGCGAACATGGTCACCGTGGCCCTGTCGCTCCGGGTGTGACAGGCAGCCGTTCTAACTTCCATTTACATTTAATTAAAGGAGGCATATATCATGGCATTTGAGCAACTGGGAAAGACGCTGAAGCAGCTGGGCAAGAGCACAAAATCCGGCGCCGAGCGGGTGGTCGGGGTCTACTCCATCCAGACCAAGCTGAACGACGAGAAGAAAAAGCTGAACAAGCTGTTTCAGAAGGTCGGCAAGGCGTATTATGAGCAGGCGGCCGACGCCCCCGACGCCGGCTTTGCCGAGGATTTTGCGGCCATCGCCGCATCCCTGCAAACCATTGACGCCCTGAACGATCAGCTTCGCCAGGTCAAGGCCGTGCGCGCCTGCCCGGAGTGCGGCCGGGCGGCCTCTGCGGGGGAGAATTTCTGCCCCGCCTGCGGCACGAAGCTGCCGGTGCCCGCCGTTGACGAGCCGGAGCCCGAGGCGGCCCAGGACAGGGCCCCCGCAGCCGAGCCGGCGGCCGCGGCGGAGCTGATCGCATCCACCACCTATGGCCAGGTGCAGGGTGTTGCGGAAAACGGCTATGTGGCCTTTAAGGGCATCCCCTTTGCCAAGCCGCCCGTGGGTGCGCTGCGCTTCAAGCCGCCGGTAGACCCGGAGGGCTGGGAGGGCGTCCGCGTCTGCGACACCTACGGCCCCATTGAGCCCCGCCCGGTCTCCTCCGTCGGCGGCGTGGTGGGCGGCAGCTCAGACATCCCCTGCTCCGAGGACTGCCTGTATCTGAACGTCTATACCCCGGCGGTGGACGGCAAAAAACGCCCCGTGCTGTTCAACATCCACGGCGGCGCCTTCCAGACCGGCGACCACTCCCTGAACTCCGACCCGGCGGGAACCACCGCCATGGACTGCATTCTGGTCACCGCCAGCTACCGCCTGGGTGTGCTGGGCTTTTTGCAGCTCGACCGCTATCTGGGGGAGGAATACATCCAGTCCGGAAACAGCGGTATGCTGGACATCATCAAGGCGCTGGAATGGGTTCACGCCAATATCGAGCACTTCGGCGGCGACCCGGAGAAGGTCACGGTGGCGGGACAGTCCGCCGGGGCCAAGATGGCCAGCGCCCTGCTCTGCACCCCGAAGGCCAAGGGCCTGTTCAGCGCCGTCATGATGGACAGCGGTGCCACCAGCGCCATCCGGGACATCCACACGGCCCAGGAGATCGCCGAGCGGTTCGCCTCCGCCTATGGCCTGACCAAGGAAAACGCCCGGGAGAAGCTGCTGGATGCCCCCTGGGAGACGCTGATGGAGCACCAGGGCGTGCTGTTCGCCGGGCCGTCCCTCCAGAATCTCGGCCCCGTCTTTGACGGAATCAACTTCGAGGGCGAGGATGCGCTGGAGATCATCCGCTCCGGCAAGGCCAACTATGTCACCATGCTGGGCGGCTACAACCGGGACGAGTATTCCAGCCTCATGGCCTACTATCCCATAAAGAGCGTGGACGACCTGGTGGGCTTCTTCGGCCGGAACACCCCCTATATCATGACCGTACTCGAAAAGTACCATATCGAGGGCGACATGGATCGGCTGGTCGCCATCGTCTCCCGGTACTTCTACGGCTTCCCCTGCATCGACATGTTCGACGCCTTTGCCCAGGCGGATCAGGGCAACAAGATGTACCTCTACCGCTTTGACTGGGACTGCGGCGGCAACGGCGCGGGCCACACCCTCTGCTCCGGCATCGCCACGGGCTGCACCGCGGTGATGGATCCGCGGGTCACCAGCTATCCTGACTACGACGTGGTGTATCAGCAGACGGCGGCCATGTGGAACGCGTTCATCCAAACGCAGAATCCCAACGTCCCCGAGCTGCCGGAGTGGGAGCCCTATCAGAAGGACACCCGCCTGGCCATGTTTATCGACAAGGAGAGCCATGTGGGCGAGATCGAACACACCGACCCCAACATCTCCACCCAGACGCTGCGGCTCTGATCGATACCATCAAACCGTGCGCTTCAGGGCGAAAAACGCCCTGGAGCGCACGTTCACTATGGAGGAATTTCCATGTCCACTTCTTTGATTTTACTGCAGCAGGTGCTGATCATGTTTCTGCTGGCCGCCGTGGGCTTTCTGGCCTTCCGCGCCGGGAAGATCACCAACGAGGGCGCGAAAACCATCGGAAATCTGCTGATCTATGTGTCCCTTCCGGCGGTCATTGTCAAGGGCTTTCTGGTGGAGCGCACCCCCCAGCGGCTCACCGGGCTGCTGGTCAGCATGCTGGTGTGCGCCGCCGTGCTGGGGCTGTGTGTGCTGATCTCGCGGCTTCTCTTTCGAAAGGACCCCATCGCCGCCTTTGGCTCCGCCTTCTCCAACCCCGGCTTTTTCGGCATCCCGCTGATCACCGCCGTGCTGGATGACAGCGCGGTCTTCTATGTGGCTCCGTTCATCGCGTTTCTGAACCTGCTCCAGTGGAGCTATGGGGTCTCCCTGCTCACCGGGGAGAAGGCCGGACTGAAGCCGAAATCCGTGTTCACCGCCCCCTTTATGATCGCCATTCTGGCGGGCCTGGTGCTGTTCTTCACGCAGCTTCCGCTGCCCACGATCCTCACCAAGACCCTGGACGCCTGCGCCGGGCTGAACACGCCGCTGGCCATGTTCTCCGTGGGGATCTATCTGGCCCAGTGTCGGTTCGGTCACATGCTGAAAAACGGGAAGGTTTATGCGGTGTCTGCGGTGCGGCTGGTGCTGATCCCCCTCGCCGCCCTGCTGCTCATGACGGCGGTTCCCGGCATCCACCCGGACATCCGCCTGTCGGTTCTGATCGCTGTGGCCTGCCCGGTGGGCTCCAACCTGGCGGTGTACGCCCAGCTCCACGACAAGGACTACACCTACGCCGTGGAGACCGTGGCCGTGTCCACGCTGCTGAGCATCGTGTCCATTCCGCTGATCGTTCAGGCGGCAAGCCTTCTGTGGGGATAACCAAAATACTGCGGCGGAGACGGTTCCGTCCGGTTTCCCCCTCTGTCGAAGACGATCTGTCCCCATCCTGCCACCCCACGGCAGACCAACAAAGCCCCTGATCCCTGCAATGCAGGGATCAGGGGCTTCGCTTCGTCAACATGGGATCGCCCGCAGCATCGTCCCGTGGCCTCGGCCAGCCTCAGGAGAGAATGCCGTACTGATAGGCCTCGGCGCGCAGCTGCTCCCGGAAGTCGGGATGGGCGATGGAAATCAGGGCCTCCGCCCGCTCCCGGATGGAGCGGCCCCGCAGCTCCGCCACGCCGTACTCGGTGATGATGGTGTCGGCCAGATTGCGGGAGATGGAGACGGCGGCGCCGGGGGTGAGGATGCTCTTGATCTTGGAGATCCTTCCCCCCTTGGCGGTGGAGGTGAAGGCCACGATCCCCCGTCCGCCCCGGGAGTGCATCGCGCCATAGGCGTAGTCCGCCGCGCCGCCGGTGCCGGAGAACTGCACAGGGCCAATGGACTCGGAGCAGATCTGCCCGGTGATGTCGATCTCCATGGCGGTGTTGATGGAGATCATGTGGTCGTTCTGGGAGATGACAAAGGGGTCGTTGCCATAATGGCAGGAGACCAGGCGGCAGTTGGGGTCGGTGGCCACCGTCTCATAGAGCTGCTCGTCCCCCAGGCAGAAGGTGGCGATGTGCTGGAAGCGGTTGAGGTTTTTCTTTCGACCGGTGACATTGCCGTTTTTGATGAGGTCGGCCATGGTGGAGGTAAACACCTCCGTGTGGATGCCCAGGTCGTTCTTGTCCCGCAGAAAGCCCCCCACCGCGTCGGGCAGGCCGCCGATGCCCAGCTGGATGCAGTCGCCGTCGTGGATCAGGTCGGCGATGTAACGACCGATCTTCTGGTCCATCTCGGTGGGGACGCTGCGGGGAATGGTGAAGATGGGCTTGGGCGAGAGGAAGAAGCCCGTCACCCGGCTCAGAGGGATCTCCAGCCCGCCCTTCACCCGCTTGAAGTTGGGGTTGACCTCCAGGATCACCTTGTCCGCGCAGGCGAAGGCCTCCTTCTCAAACATCTTGCAGTAGGGGATCTGGAAGGAGGCGTCCTCCATATCCGTCACCTGGGCGACGAAGACGTTGTTGGGCTTGTAGGATACCCGCTCCGCCATGTAGTTGTGCAGGTCCGAGGGGATGTAAGACGCGATGCCCAGGGCGTGGCCCTCCCGCATGTTCTTGGCGTAGAAGTGTCCCACCGTCAGCACATGGCCCTTCGTGGCCGGATCTCGCAGGTACTCATACTCGTTGTCCTTGCTCTTGACGACGGTGACGTCGTGGAGCTCCGGGACAATTTTGATCAGGTCAGTCAAAAAGGCCGTCGGCTCGGTGGCCACGCCGGAGACGGCGATGGTATCCCCCGATTCGATGAGGGCCAGGCACTCGTCCAGGGTGCGTTTTTTCATTTCATAGACATCTTGATACCGCATGGCGATTCCTCCGTGTGCATTTGACATTATGAATAGAATACCACGTTTCGTTCCAGGAGACAAATGCCGATCACACTTGATTTGTTATAGATAAAATGCTATAATGAAGACAGATAGGAGGCATGAAAATGACATCTCTGCAAATCACCTATTTTTTAAAAGTGTGCGAGTATATGAGCTTCTCCCGGGCGGCCCAGACCCTGTTCGTCTCCCAGCCCTCGGTCTCCCGCCAGATTCAGATGCTGGAGCAGGAGCTGGAGGTCAAGCTCTTCGACCGCTCCCGCCGCAACGCCATCCGGCTGACCACCGCCGGGGTGCTCTTTCGGGACAGCTTTCTGCGCTCTCGGGAGTCCTTTGATCAGGCCATGGCCGCCGCCCGGGCCCGCCAGAGCGGCGACCTGCTGGAGCTCCGGGTGGGCGTCGGCTACGGCTGGGACATGAGCCGCCAGATGCTGGCGTTCCGCCGCCAGATCGCGGAGCACTATCCCAGCGCCCAGCTGACCTTCGAGATGTACTCCTTTCAGGAGCTCCACGCCCGCCTCCAGCGGGGGAAGCTGGATGTGATGCTGTGCACCCAAACCTGCGTAAAATACTTTGAAAACATCGAGATTTACACCCTTGGCAACATGGAGAGCACCATCTACGTCCGCCGGGGCCTGCTGCGCCCGGCGGGGGAGAAGCTGCAGCTCTCCGACTTTCACGACCAGGATCTGCTGGTGCTGCCCGAGGATGAGTCCCCCATGGCCGGAGAGTTCATTCTGCTCCAGTTCCAGAGCCACCGGGTGCGGCCCAATGTGGTCACGCTGCCCAATCGGGAGAGCATCTATCAGGCGCTGCTGATGGGGGACGGGTTCACCGTCTTCGACGATTTCACCTCCTTCGCCGACGACCCCCGGCTGGAAAGCTGCCTGCTGGAGGATCACATCCCCCTCTGCGCCGTGTGGCGGAAGGGGGACAACAACCCGCTGCTGCGCCTGTTCGGAGAGGTCATGTCGGAGGCGATGGCCCTGGGCCGGGGCAAATGAATTCTTTTTATCCTTTCGGTAAAAAATTTTTCTCGAATCCATTGACTTTATACGCTATCTTTGATAACATGGGCCTACGGCCACATTTGGCAAACTGCTTTACAAATTGGAGGTAATCGATATGGCACCCTTAGCTGATTACGCGAAATTGCCCGAGCTGGAGGAGTACGGCGCATGGTTCAAGGACTTTGCCGACCTGTACCGTGAGGACGGCATTCTGCAGGTCACCTGGAAGACCAAGGATCTGCCCATGCACCACTCCGGCATGTCCCACCGGGCCATCTCCCAGCTGGTCCGCATGCTGAGCATGGACTGGAAGAATGAGATCATCATCTTCACCCACCTGGGCGACAGCTGGATGATCGAGTCCGACCCCGAGGGCTGGGAGACCTACTCCGAGCTGCCCACCCAGCGCTTCCAGCACCAGTACTTTGACGACACCAACCTGATCAAGAACATGGTGTTCGATCTGGACGTCCCCACCATCGGCGCCGTCCCCGGCCCCGGCTTCCACTGGGATACCGCCTTCATGAGCGACATCACCATCGTCTCCGAGGACACCTGGATCGAGACCCCCCATGCCCACGGCGGCCTGGTGCCCGGTGACGGCATGGGCCTGATGATGCAGCACTATTTTGGCACCAAGCGCGGCAACTACTACATGATGACCACCCGCCAGGTCACCGGCCAGCAGCTGGTGGACTGGGGTATGGCCTCTGAGGTTGTGGCCAAGGATCAGGTCATGCCCCGCGCCTGGGAGATCGCCCGGATGTGGAAGAAGATGTCCTACGAGAACCGCTGCATCATGTCCAACCTGGCCAAGCGGCCGCTGAAGAACCTGCTGATGGACAGCCTGAAGCTGCACACCGTCTCCGAGCAGTACGCCTCTCTGCTCCGCGTCGCCGCCGGTGACCTGGGCGACGAGAACTCCGCCCAGCAGGACGAGAAGTACATCTCCCGCACCAACGCGTGGCGCTACACCTACCCCTACATGCAGCAGCCCATGACCCGGGAGACCTGGCAGACCTTCCGCACCGCGCCCATCGAGTGGTTCAAGAAGGTGGAGCGTGGCGAGGAGGTCAACCCCCACGGCCACAACGAGGACCCCGGCTACTACAAGCCCTATCGTCCCACCAAGGCTTAATCCACCGGCCGAGGGGCTTGCCCCCTCCCGGCTTCAAGAGAGAAAAGCCGCCGCAGCTCAGCTGCGGCGGCTTTTTCGCGTATCAGGCCCTATTCCAGCCCAGGAAATGCCCATGTCCTTCGGCGCAAAGGACGGCTCTGTCCCATCTCAATGGCGGTACAGGGGGAGGCCATGTCGTCGGGGATAATTAGGTTGTCATAGGGGAAACCCCGCTGATCCAGCCGCGGGTCCGCCTCCGAACGGGCCGCGTCGGTGGCAAAGCCAATACGATCAACAGGAACCGGGAATGAGGCCTATTCCTAATCGGAAACGCCTTTTCTCCCCCGCGGGTTGCCTGATCGAACAATTGAGGATACAATAGTGTCACCACGGATATGTAGGAGGAAGATATGCTTGCAAATGTCATCGCCATTGTGCTCTGCCTGCTGCTGGGGGCCGGATTTGTCTTCTTTCGGTATCGGGAATACCGCGCGGCAGCGCAGCAAACGCCGGATGAGACCATTCAGCGGCGTGGGGTTTTGGTCAAGCTCCGGCTGCGCTGGACCTTCGCGCTGCTGGGCCGGGCAAAGATGACCGCCTGGTTTCAGGCGGAGGACGGCTCCACCGCAGTCTATCAGGTGCCCACGCTGCAAATCTATCACAGCCTCAAAAAGGACGTGCCCGGGACGGTGACCTGCTGCCGGGATTACCTGCTCTCCTTTGAGCCGGACACGACCGAAGCATAAGCAAAGCATAAGAAATCCCGTTCGATGGCTCGAACGGGATTTCGTCTTGTTTTTTCGACTGTTTCAGTAGAAGCCCTTATCCACCAGCAGCCATTGCCCGGTCACCGCGCTGGAGTCTTCGCTGGCAAAAAACAGGATCGCCTTGGCCTGATCCTCCGCCGCAAGAAAGCCGATGCTCTGATCCACATGGCGGGAGCAGATGTGGGTGAACTCGGTGTCAAACCGGGGATCATTGGGCAGGCCGTCCTCCCCCATCTCCTCCGGCTTCAGCTCGGTCATGCCGGTGGTGGTGGGGCCGGGGCAGATGGTGTTGCACCGAATCCCGGCGCCCACATACTGCATGGCGATGTTCTTGCTCAGGCTGACCACCGCGTGCTTGGAGGAGGAATAGGCCGCCCCGGAATTCCCGGAGATGCCCGCCACGGAGGAGATGTTTACGATGGAGCCCTCCCCCTGCTTCTCCATCTGCTTCAGCACCTCCCGGCAGCAGTAGAACACGCCGGTCTGGTTGATGGCCACGGTGCGGTCCCACAGCTCGTCGGAGGTGCGCAGCACCGAGGAGTTGTAATCCAGCACACCCGCGCTGTGGACGGACACATCGATGCGCCCGAAGGCCTGCACCACCTGCTCCACCGCCGCCCTGACCTGGGCAGAGGAGGTCACGTTGCAGGGGATGGCGATGGCCTGGCACCCCATCGCCCGCAGCTCCTCCGCCACAGCGTCAAATTTCCCGTCGCCCTTGTCCAGATCCAGCAGGGCGATGCCCGCCGCGCCCTCCCGGGCGAACAGTCTGGCGCTGGCGGCGCCGATGCCGGAGTTGCCGCCGGAGATCAGCGCGTATTTCCCTTTCATGCGATCCATAACGACACCTCCTCAAATGCAGCTGCCCTTGTCGATGACAAGGATCTGTCCGTTGATATATCTGGCCTCATCCGAGGCGAAGAAGGCGATGGCGTTGGCCATGTCCACCGGTTCGCTCATGCCGCAGGTCATGTCGGAGTGACGCCCCGCGATCTCCAGCATCTCCATGTCCATCTCCTGTCCGGGGGCCAGCATCGGCGTATCCGTGGGGCCGGGGCAGACCGCGTTGCAGCGGATTCCCGTTCCGGCGTACTGCACACCGATGTTCTTGGTCAGGCCGATCACGGCGGCCTTGGCCGCAGAATAGGCCGCTCCGGCGATGGAATAGACTCCGCCGATGGAGGAGAGGTTGACGATGGAGCCGCTGCCCTGCTGGGTCATGACCTTCAGCACCGCTCGGCAAAACCGGAACTGGGCCGTCTCGTTGACGGCGACGACCTGATCCCACAGCTCATCCGTGGTGCGAACCGTGGCCATGCTGCGGTCTCCGATCCCGGCATTATTGACCAGAATGTCCACCCGGCCAAAGGTCTGCACCGCCTGGGCGACCACCTCATCCGGGAAGTCGGGGGCGGTCACGTCTCCCGCAACCACCAGCACCTCTCCCCCGGCGCCGCGCAGCTCGTCGGCCAGCTCCTCCAGCTTTTCCCGGCGGCGGGCGACGATGACCACGGCGGCGCCCTGTTTGACGAACACCCGGGCCGTTTCACTCCCGATTCCGGAGCTGCACCCGGTGATGAGTGCGGTCTTTCCGCTTAAATCAATCATATGATACCTGCCTTTCAGCCCAGAATGGCCTTCGCCGCGTTCTCGCCCGCAGCATAGCCGGAATAGGTGACATAGCTCATCTCGGAACCGAAGAATCCGTAGTTCCGGCCCATCCAGCCGCCGGACACGATGCCCGCCGCATACAGGTTGGGAATGGGCCTGCTGTCCTTTTTGATGACCTTCTGGTTGTGATCCACCCGCAGACCACCGATGGGGGTGTCGATGCCCTGGTGACCCACCATGACGTACATGGGGAACTCGGTGAGGGGGAACAGATACTCCTTTTCCTTCAGGAACTCCTCGTCATAGCCCTGCTCACAGTACCGGTTATAGTCCTCGATGGTGGTGCGGATCGCCTCCTCGGTGCAGCCGATGGCCTGGGCCATCTCGGCATAGCTGCCGCACTTGATGATGCGCCCGGCGGCGATCTCCTTCTCAATGTCCTCCTCGATGTGATCCAGCCACTTGGTGGGGTTGACCCGATCCAGGCTCTTGGCGTCGTCCTTGCCGTAGTCATCCTTGATATTGGTGTGGCCGGTGCCGTGGATCATCTCCAGGGGGTAGTAATTCTTCTTGTTCTCCAGCCAATAGCGCAGCAGAGAGGTATCCATGATGCCATAGCACATCTTGTCCGGCTGCCGGTTCAGGGAGACGGCCAGCGTCCAGCCCCACCAGCGGGTGATGATCATATCCTCGTCCACAAAGCGCTCGCCGTTCCTGTTGACCTTGATGGTGTGGGGGCGGCGCAGCAGCAGGGCGGTGCGGGGATTGCTGGGGTGATTGTGGGGGCCGATGTAGAGGTTGCCGATGGGGGTGGTGTCCGCACCCAGCTCCTCCGCCATGATGAGGCCGTCGCCGGTGTTGTGGGGCACATTCGCCATGATCCGAACGTTGCCCATGTCGCCGTCCTGGGCGTAGAACCGCTGGATCAGCTCCTGATTGGCGGAGATGGAGCCGGTGGCGATAATGACCCGCTGGGCGGTGATCTCCCACTCCTCGCCGTCCTTGTCCTCGGCCAGCACGCCGGTCACAGCCCCCGCGTCGTCGGTGATCAGGTGCTTGGCCCGGACATTGTTGACCAGCTCCACACCGGTCTCCTGGGCCTTGGCGATCAGATGGTTGACGATCTCGTTGCCGGTGGGCTTGGCGCACATGTGATAGGCGGGCAGGCCGGTGCTCCAGGGGGCGGCCTCGATGAACTCCACCCCGGCATAGTCCTCCAGCCAGCCGATGACCTTTCCGGTGGTGGTGAGCCACTTGCGCACCAGCTTGCCGTCGGGCTCGCAGTTGGTCATGTCCATATGGTAGGTGAAGCACTCGTCGGCGGAGAGCATCTTCGCGCCGGTGCGCTTCTGCACCGGGCTGTCGCAGGAGAACACCCCCTGGGCCATACGGGTGCAGCCGCCCATTTTGGGCTGCTTATCAATCACCAGCACAGCCCTGACCCCCAGCTCCCTGGCGTGAACCGCCGCGCACAGCCCGGCGCCGGCGCCGCCGATGACGCACAAATCAACCGTTTTTTTCATAGAATTACCTCCTTACGATGGATGATGCGGCAGGCGGACTGCTCCGCCCGCCGTAAATTGACCGCAGTTCACCCCGCGAGATCGATCAGATCATTCTGGCGGTGGCATAGCCGCTGCGCATGCACTGCTGGACGCTGGCGACCTTGTTGCAGTCGCCGATGACGAAGCAGCGCTCGGCGGAGTTGTAGAAGCTGTAGGCCTCCTCGGTCTTGGCCTTCATGCCGCAGGCGATGACCACCGTGTCGGCGGGGACGGTGTGGGATGCGCCGTCCTGATCGGTGTAGGTCACGCCCTCGGCGGAGATGGAGACGACCCTGGAATTCAGGGAGAAGCTGAAATTGCCGGTGGCCTCATAGCGCTGGCGCAGCAGAATGGCGAAGTGGATGGGCACGCAGTCGGGGGCCAGACGGTCCTGCATCTCGATGACGTGGGCCTTGTGGCCGTTCTCCGCCAGGTGGATGGCGGTCTCCACGCCGATCTCGCCGCCGCCGATGACCACGACGTTGTCGCCCATTCTGGTGTGATCGTGCAGGGCGTCGATGGCGGTGACCACATTGTCGGCCTCCACGCCAGGGAAGGCCGGAATGATGGGCTCGGCACCGATGGCGGGAACCACCACGTCAAAGTTGGCATTCTCGATCAGCTCCGGGGTGGCGGCGGTGTTCAGCACCACGTTGATGCTGGGGTTCTTCTCCACCAGATGCACCATGCGATCCCGGAATTTTTTCAGTGTCCACTTGGTGTCGGGGATGCCGGCGTCGTTGAGCAGGCCGCCGATGCTGGCATCCCTCTCATAGATCGTGACATAGTGGCCGCGCTGCGCCGCGTCCAGGGCAACCTTCATGCCGGCAGGGCCGCCGCCGATGACGGCCACCTTCTTGGGGGTCGTGGCCGGAGGCACCATGTGCACCAGGCGGTGCTGGATGCCAAACTCGGGGTTGACGGAGCAGACGCTGTTCCAGTCGTCAAACTTCGCCTGGTGGCACTTGTTACAGCGCAGGCAGGGGATGATCTCGTCCGCCCGACCGGTCTGGGCCTTGACGGGCCAATCCGGGTCGGCGATGAAGGCCCGGGCCGCGCCGATCAGGTCACACTCGCCGTTGGCGATCATCTCGTCCAGCACCTCGGGATCCTGGGCGCCGCCCATCAGCGTGACCTTGGTGCTGACGCCCAGGGCGCGGACGCCCTCGGTGATGCGCCGGGTGGCCTCCCGGTGGGGAATCTCCACGGGATTCAGATAGGTGGGCTGGGAGGAGTCGATGAAGGTACCGCGGATCTGGATGATGTCCACCAGGCCGTCATACTCCTTGGCCAGCTGGATGGTGTCCTCGATGGTGACGCCGGGGGTCAGCTCGGGCTCCTCGCCGGAGCAGCTGAACTCCAGCAGGAAGTCCTTGCCGCAGCGATCCTTGATCTTGCGGGCGATCATCAGGGGGAACTGGGCCCGGCCGTGGACGTCGCCGCCAAAGGCGTCGGTGCGGCG
>JAFVAS010000312.1 GCA_017480395.1 Oscillospiraceae bacterium
ACCCTCCCCATCTTCTCCATGCTGATCGGCGGCATCATCATGGTGCTCTTCGACTTCTTTGTGGTCGCCATCCCCTCCGTCAACATCTTCGGCAGCCCCATCGGCAGCTGCATCTGCTTCGGCACCACCTGTGTGCTGGATCTGCTCATGGTGCGCCGCGTCGTCCCCAACTGCCCCAGCCTGCTCTACTGCTTCGGCAAGCCCGCCATCGCCTCCGTCGTCATGGGGGCCGCCGCCTGGGCCTGCTACGGGCTGCTCAGCCGCGTGACCGGAAACGCCGTGGCCACCCTGGGGGCCATCCTGGTCGCCGTCGTGGTGTACTTCGCCCTGGTGATCGGCCTCAAGACCCTGACCCGGGACGACCTGTCCCTGATGCCCAAGGGCGACAAAATCGCCCGCCTGCTGCGCGTACGCTGAGTGCGCGGCGCGCCTGGCGCAAAAAGTTGTCATAAGCTCGCACAATTTTTCGATTCCTTTGCAAAAAAGCTTGCAAAACAGGAGAAGATATGTTAGATTTTCAATATCGTGCCCGCTCCACCGTGGATGACTTCCGAACTCTGGTGCATTTGCTGCGGCAGAAGGACGGCTGCCCCTGGGACAGCGTCCAGACCCACCACTCCATTCGGGACAATTTTCTGGAGGAGACCTATGAGGCCTGCGAGGCCATCGACAACGAGGACACCGCGCTGCTCCGGGAGGAGCTGGGCGACGTGCTGATGCAGGTCATCTTCCACGCCTCCATTGAGGAGGACGCCGGGCACTTCGACCTGGACGACGTGGCGGACACCGCCTGTCGAAAGCTGATCTTCCGCCACCCCTTCCTCTTTCAGGAGAACGCCCCCGCCCAGAGCTGGGAGGAGCTGAAATCCCAGGAGAAGGGCTTCACCTCCCGCACCCAGGCGCTGGAGGCGGTGGCCCGATCCCTGCCCGCCCTGTGGCGGGCCAAAAAGCTCCAGAAACGCGCCGCCGACGCCGGGTTCCACTGGAACGACACAGAGGGCCCCCTGCGCAAGGCGGAGGAGGAGCTCTCCGAGCTGCGCGAGGCCGTCGCCTCCGACGGCAATGTGGAGGAGGAGCTGGGGGATCTGCTCTTCGCGCTGGTGGCCGTCGCCCGCGCCGCCGGCATCGATCCCGAGCACGCCCTGAATCGGGCGTCGGACAAGTTCATCCGCCGCTTCGGGTGTATGGAGGCCCTTGCGGAACGGGAGATGGGTTCCCTCAGCCAGGAGGAATATCTGGCCCTTTGGCAGCGCGCCAAGGAGCAAACGTGTTCTTACGAAAGCGAATCTGCGCTTTTGAAAGATAGAAAATAGCCGATACAACTTGCTTCCAAAAGAAGCATACATTCACAAACAGGAGGATTTTTTACCATGAACAAAGCAGAACTGATTGCTACCACCGCCGCCAAGACCGGCCTGTCCAAGAAGGACACCGAGGCCGTCATCACCGCCGCCCTGGACGTCATCACCGCCGCTCTGGCCGAGGATGAGAAGGTTCAGCTGGTCGGCTTTGGCGCCTTTGAGACCAAGCAGCGGGCCGCCCGCATTGGCCGCAACCCCCGCAACACCGAGGAGACCATCGAGATCCCCGCGACCAAGGTTCCCGTCTTCAAGGCCGGCAAGGCTCTGAAGGACGCCGTTGCGAAGTAATCATCTGAGTCAAATCATACGGGCGGCTCCGCTGTGGCGGGGCCGCCCGTTTCCGAACCAAAGGAGCATTCGCCATGCGACTGGACAAATATCTGAAGGTCTCCCGCCTCATCAAGCGCCGCACCGTCGCCAACGAGGCCTGCGACGCAGGCCGGGTCACCGCCAACGGCCGACCGGTCAAGGCCAGCTACGATGTGAAGGTGGGCGATATTCTGGAGATCAAATTCGGGGAGAAAACCGTCAAAATCGAGGTGCTGGTGGTGGCCGACAACGTCGGAAAGAACGACGCCGCCGCCATGTACCAGGAGGTACGCTGATCCCCTCCCGCCTGTGCCGTGAAAAGGAAAAATCCTTTTCACGGTTTTTCGTTCTATCTCCCCCTCCCCGCACATATACTGCGGGGAAAGGAGGTGAGGTCGGGATGCAATTGGATGCCCGCGAGATCACCGCGCCCCATCGGCTCACCCTGGACAGCCGGGAGGATCTGACCCTCACCGGCGTGGAGGATGTGGAGCGCTTTGACGAAAACGAGATCGAGATGTCCACCACCGCCGGAACGCTTACCATCCGGGGCGAGGGCCTGCACATCGAAAAGCTGAGCCTGGACGGGGGCGACCTGCACATCACCGGACGGGTGGACAGCCTGACCTACGAGGCCAGGCGCTCCGGCGGCGGCTTCTTCTCCCGGCTGCTGGGCACTTGAGTGTCAGCGTCTGGGCGCAGGCCTATGCCCTGCTGGGGGCCGGTCTGATCGGGGTGGCGGCGGGCGCGTTCTATGATTTGCTGCGCGCCCTCCGCCGACGCGTGCGCGGCCCCATCCGGTGCGCAATGCTCGACCTGCTGTTCTGGCTGACCTCCACCGCCGCCCTCTTCCTCTGGAGTGTCCGCGCCGGACAGGGTGTGGTTCAGCTCAGCGCCTGCATCGCCCTGTTCCTGGGGGCGGCGCTCTATTTTCGCACCCTCTCGCCGCTGGTCCTGCCCGTCTTTGCGGCAATTCTGTCCGTTCTGGGGCGGATTTTCTCCATTCTGACCGCTCCGATCCGCCTTTTGGGGCGGGGCGCGGCAAAAATCGAAAATTTTTTCAAAAATTTTTTCAAAAAACACTTTTCAAAAGGGCAAAAATAAGTTATTATGTTATGTAAATAGTAGTATAAGGAAGAGTGCCTGAATCTGCCAGGAAGGAGGAGATGCGCTACGAAAAAAACGAAACGCGCCGGTCTGCTGACGAAGATCGTCATTTTATCCCTGCTGATCGTGGTCTCCATCTCCCTGCTGAACCTGCGCACCCGCCTGGCCTCCGCAGAGGCCGCCCGGGACGCGCTGCAGAACCAGGTCAACGAGCAGATCCAGTACAACGCCACCCTCAAGGATGACATCGACAACAGCCGCGATCCCAATGTCGTGCTCCAGGTGGCCAAGGAAAAGCTCGGACTGGTGGGCCAGGACGAGGTCATCTTCTTCGACACTACCGATTGATTGTTTGATTTCAAACCCAGCATCATGCCATTTAGAGAGAGCAGGAGGACATTCAGCTTGGCACACGAGATCGAGGTAGGAGCGATTCTGGAGGGCAAGGTCACAGGCATCACCAAATTCGGCGCGTTTGTCGCTTTGCCCGGCGGAAAATCCGGTTTGGTACACATCTCAGAGATCGCTTATTCCTATGTCAGCGATGTGAGTGAACACCTGACCCAGGGCCAGGAGGTCAAGGTCAAGGTCATCAGCATCGACGAGAACAACCGTATCAACCTTTCCATCAAGAAGGCGCTGCCTCCTCCGGCCCGGCCCCAGGGCCACAGCGGACGCCCGGCGGGAGAGCGGGGCAATCGGCCCCAGGGAGACCGGCCCCGGGAGTCCCGCCCAGCCAGATCCCAGACGGATCGCCCCTCCGCCCCCCGCACATCCAAGCCCTCTGCCCCGAAGGAGCCCCAGAGCTTTGACGATATGCTCAAGCAATTCATGTCCGACTCGGACAGCAAGCTCTCCGGTCGTTACGACAGCAAGTCCTCCCGCCGCAGAAACAACGGCGGCCGCCGCAGTTGAATCTACCAAAGCCGCACAGGAGCTGGCATCCTGTGCGGCTTTTTTCTGTCCGTTTCCGTTGGTCAATTCGACAAGCAAAAACGCCTTGCAGGCCTGGGGCCGCAAGGCGTTTTCCGTCTTCCTCTGTAACGGTTATCGGGCGTATTCAAATTCCAGACCGTAGAGGTTGACCACGTCGCCGTCCTGGACGCCCATGGCCTCCATCCGGTCAAACACCCCCGCGTTGCGCAGCTGGAGGTCAAACCACTGCCGGGACTCGGAGTCCTGGAAGTTGGTGCTCTGGAGCATCCGCTCCAGCCACTCCCCCTCCACATACCAGACGCCGTCCTCCCGCTGGATGGTGATGTCGCCGGAGGTGTCGATCTTCGGGCGACGGGGAACATACTCAGCCTCATAGACCTTGACCGGAGG
>JAFVAS010000313.1 GCA_017480395.1 Oscillospiraceae bacterium
ACATCATCCTGAGCCACATGTGGCCCACCCCCGGCGCGGCCACACCCCGCTGCAGGGAGGCGGTGCTGGTGTGCCTGGCGGACAAATACTGCGCCCACCAGGAGCTCCGGCGGGGCAGAAAACGGATGGAGACCCCGAAAAAAATGAAACGGCATCGAACCGTGTGAGCCCTCGCGCCGGAATGCAGTCCGGCGCGATTTTTTTGCACTTTTTTAAAAAACTTCCGTTTCTTTCAGGTAATTCTAAGCTTTCCCCATTATGATATACCCAACAAAGGGAAAGGAGCGTTCCCCATGAACCAAACCGTCTTTAAGCGCTATGAGTTGAAATTCCGCCTCAAGCGCAGCCAATATCAGGCCCTTCTCCCCCTGCTCCAGCTCCACATGACGGAGGATGAGCACGGCAAGAGCACCATCCAGAGCCTCTACTTCGACACCCCCACCTTCCTGCTGGCCCGGCGCTCTCTGGAGCACCCGATGTACAAGGAAAAGCTCCGCCTGCGCAGCTATGGCCTGGCCAAGCCGGACAGCACGGTGTTCATCGAGCTGAAGAAGAAGTTCGACGGCGTGACCTATAAGCGCCGCGCCGAGCTGAGCTGGGAGCAGGCCCAGCGCTGGCTCTACTGGAACGGGGCCGACCCCCTGGACACCCAGATCACCCGGGAGATCGGCTACTGCCTCAGTCACTACGAGCAGCTCCGCCCCCGCGTCCTGCTGACCTATCGCCGGGAGGCGTGGTACGGCAAGGATGACCACGAGTTCCGCGTCACCTTTGACGAGAACATCGCCTGGCGCACCCAGCGTCTGAACCTCTCCTCCGACTTCACCGGTGAGAAGCTGATCGGCGATGACGAGGTGCTGATGGAGGTCAAGGTTTCAGGGGCCATCCCCGGCTGGCTGGTGCATTTCCTCAGCGCCAACCACATCTACAAGACCTCGTTCTCCAAGTACGGCGCGGCCTATCAGCGCGTGCTTGCGGAGCGCCATTTTAAGAAAGGAGAACAGCGCTATGCTTGATACATTATTTGAGGGGATCTTCTCCTCCACCACCATCCTGCTCCCCCAGTTCGCGGCCTGTGTGGTCACCGCCCTCCTGATCGGGGCCTTCCTCGCCTTCATCTACACCCGCCGGGGACGTTACACCGCCAGCTTCCTGGTGACCCTGGCCCTGCTCCCCGCCATCGTGTGCGTGGTGATCCTGCTGGTCAACGGCAACATCGGGGCCGGCGTCGCCGTGGCCGGGGCCTTCAGCCTGGTGCGCTTCCGCTCCCAGCCCGGCACCGCCCGGGACATCTGCTCCCTGTTCCTGGCCATGGGCGCGGGTCTGGCCTGCGGCATGGGCTATCTGGGCTACGCCGTCCTCTTCGCCCTGGCGCTGGGCGGCCTGATGCTGGCCCTGGAGCGTGTCGCCGCCCGCCTGCCCCGCAAGCAGGACGGCGAGCGGCTGCTGCGGGTCACCATCCCGGAGGATCTGGATTACAGCCAGATCTTCGACGACCTGTTTGAAACCTACACCAAGCGCTGGGAGACCGTCTCCGTCAAGACCGCCAACATGGGCAGCCTCTACAAGCTGAGCTACGAGGTGACGCTGAAGGATCCCAAGCAGGAAAAAGAGTTCCTCGACGCTCTGCGCTGCCGCAACGGCAACCTGGAGCTGAGCCTTTCCAGAATGGAGGATAGTCATGAGCTTTAAGCATTCCATCCTGCCGCTGTTCCTGGCGGCAAGCCTGTCCCTGTCCCTGCTGACCGGCTGCGGCAGCGCCGCCGCCTCCGCCTCCGGCACCTCGGAGACCGGCTCCACCGCCGCCCTGAGCGCTGAGGCCGGGGACGCCAACCAGACCCAGGCGCAAACCAACCAGAACACCCAGAACGACCAGACCGCCGCCGCTGAGACCGACGCCTCCTCCGACCTGACGGAGAGCGACCTCTTCACCAGCCGCGACCTCTCCGGGGAGTATGACCTGGGCGAGGCCGTCCAGATCACCCTGACCGGGGACGGGGCCACCGCCAGCGGAACGGGCGTCACCGTGGAGGGCAGCACCGTCACCATCACCGCCGAGGGGGTCTATGTGCTCTCCGGCACTCTGGCCGACGGCCAGATCATCGTGGACGCCGGGGACTCCGACAAGGTGCAGCTCGTCCTGGACGGGGCAGACATCTCCTGCTCCAGCTCCGCCGCCATCTACGTCAAGCAGGCCGACAAGGTCTTCCTCACCCTGGCCGAGGGCAGCGAGAACAGCGTCTCCACCACCGGCGACTTTGTCCAGACCGATGACAACAATGTGGACGGGGCCATCTTCTCCAAGGATGATCTGGTCATCAACGGCACCGGCAGTCTGACCGTCACCGACCCGTACGGCAACGGCGTCGTCTCCAAGGACGACCTGAAGATCATCGGCGGCACCCTGACCGTCAGCGCCTCCAACCACGCCCTGGAGGGCAAGGACAGCGTCCGCATCGCCGACGGCATCATCACCCTGACCGCCGGACAGGACGGCATCCACAGCGACAACACCGAGGACGAGGGCAAGGGATACGTCGCCGTGCTCGGCGGCACCCTCACCATCACCGCCGGGGATGACGGCATCCACGCCAGCGGCGCGCTGTCCATCAGCGGCGGCACCGTCGATGTGCTCCGGAGCTATGAGGGGCTGGAGGGCATGACCATCGAGATCAGCGGCGGCGAGATCACTGTCGTCGCCAGCGACGACGGCCTGAACGCCGCCGGCGGCAACGACACCGCCTCCGGCCAGAACGACTTCTTCAACGAGTTCGCCGCCCAGGAGGGCGTCTATATCAACATCACCGGCGGCAAGCTGACGGTGAATTCCGAGGGCGACGGCCTGGACAGCAACGGCGACCTCTATGTCTCCGGCGGCGAGATCATCGTCTACGGCCCGCTGAACAGCGCCAACGGCGCCATCGACCACAACGGCAGCGCCTCCATCACCGGCGGCACCCTGATCGCCCTGTCCTGCAGCGGTATGGAGGAGGGTTTTGAGTCCACCTCCACCCAGGGCACCATCGCCGTGACCCTCAGCTCCACCCAGAACGGCACGCTGACCCTGGCAGACAGCGCGGGGAACGTCCTGTTGACCTGTGAGCCGGAGAAGAATTACAGCGTGGTGCAGCTCAGCTGCCCCGGCCTCACTGAGGGCGAGACCTACACGCTGACCACCGGCGCAGAGTCCACCACCATCACCATGGACA
>JAFVAS010000029.1 GCA_017480395.1 Oscillospiraceae bacterium
CCTGGGGGACGGGCAGGGTCTGGATGGGCGCCAGCCGTGTGAGGTCGGGGTCGTCCTGCGGCTGGGCCAGGTCATCCGGCGCAGGGGCGCTGTCCTGGGGGGCCGTGTCGTCGCCCTGGGGCACGTCCACGCGCTGGGGCGCGTCCACCGGCACCGCCGCATCCTCGGCGGGCAGCGCGTCCTGGGGTGCGGCGGCGTCCAGAATGGCCATCAGCTCGGCGCGCTGTACGCTCTGGGTGCGGACGTTGGCGGCGCTGTAATCGGTGTAGACAGCGGTGTCCGCCTCCACTTTTTCCCGCACCGCGTCATAGGTCATGGCGGTGGCGGTAAATTCCGGGTAGCCGTCCCCGTCCCAGGCGTGGTCGGCGGAGAGCTGGGCCTCGGTGACGTTGAAATAGTCATAGAGCTTCATCCCCAGGTCGCTGCCGTCCTCCGCCGCCGGGTCGTCCCAGGTGATATCCAGCAGATACCACGCCCCGTCGATCTGAACGCAGTTCCACATATGATCCTCGCCGTGGCCGGTGCCGGAGATCGTCCGGCTGGGCACCCCCGCCGCCTCCAGCAGCAGGTGGGCCGCCTCGGAATAGCCCTGGCACACCGACTTCCCCTCGCACAGGGCGCTGTAAGCCAGGTGATTGTCCGCGTCGTCCATGAAGCGGGTGTCATAGCGGTTGTTGTCCACCAGATAGTCGTGGATCAGCAGCTCCTTCTGATAGTCCGGCATGTCCTGGGCGAACAGGGTCTCGCTCAGCTCCAGCACCTTGGCCTCGGTGTCATCCTTGTACTGCCGCAGCGTCTCCGGGCCGATGTCGTCGATCAGGCCCAGCTCCGCGCTGACCCAGGCGACGCCGGAGCGATCCTCAAAATAGGTGGTCCAATTCTCGCTGAAATAGCCCATGGAGATCAGGGCGTACTCGTCGCTCAGCCGGGCCAGGGCGGCGGTCAGCTCCTCATTCATCTCGTCGTTGCCGGAGACATAGCCCCCGGCCACCACAAAATCCAGATGCAGCGCGTTGTCCGCCATGGCCAGACCGATGACGGCCACCAGCTCCTCCCGGTCATGCACCAGCCGCACGTCGTCGGCGTTCAGGCCGGTGTTGCGGTAGGCGGGGGTGATGACCAGGCCCTCCGCCGTGGAGAGGTAGCTGCACCCGCCGTAGTAGAGAAACACCTTGGGATAGCGGGTGAAGGTCTGGGTCAGCAGCTCGTCATAGTCCCGCACGGGGACGGTGATCTCGCTCTCCTGCCGCAGCAGGGCGGCGGCGAACTCCCCCACCGGGTCGTTTGCGGCGGAGGCGGCGGCGGTGAACAGCGCCAGCACCGCCGCCAGGAGGAGCGCCAGCTTTATAAGCTTTTTCATCTCTCGCGCCCCTCCTTTCGGCGTATGCGGGCCGTTGTGTTTTGGTTTACAGCGGCGGATCGGTGTGGAACGGGGTCCTGTCCGGCAGCGCGGAGGATCGGGACAGGGGATACTTCTGGCAGTAGTAGCGGAAGCCCTGGCCGTAGACGTCCTGCCTGCGCAGGGTCTGCAGCTCCTTCCGGCGGGCGAACTCGTTCTCGCCGATCAGGTAGAGGAACTGGATGGAGGCCCACATGGCCATGCCCTCATAGACAATGTCCCGGTTGTCCCCCTTACCGTACCTCTTTCGGATGGCCTTCCCGTCCCAGTTGACGTACTGCCAGATGTGGGTCAGCTCGTGGGTCAGGGTCTCGATGGTGCCCAGGCGGGGGGAGCCGTTCTCCAGGTAGATGGAGTAGCCGTTCCGATCCCGACGGGCAAACCCCAGCACCCGGCCGTCAAAGCGGTTGGTGGGCTTATAGACCCGGCCGATCTGCTTGTTGACCGTGCGGGCATCCACGCTGCGCACCCGGATGGGGACGCTGATGCGGATGTCATAGAAGCCCTCCATGCTGGGCAGCGTCCGCAGATAGAGCGCGCGGAACTCCTCCACCGTGCGGATGGCGGAGCTGGAGCAGCTGACACAGCGCACCCGGCCATCGCTGAGCACGTCATAGGCCACGCCGTTCAGGGGCAGACCGCAGAAGTCGCACTGTTCCTCGATGTCACCGTGCACATGGGCCTTCCCCGTCGTGCCCTTGCGGGCCTGGTGCAGCTCGTTGTCCCCAAAGCCCAGCTCGTTCAGATAGCGCAGGGTGGCGTCCACCGCCACGGCGGGCTCGATGTGGTCATAGCCGAAGCGGAGGTAGCAGGTTCTCTGGTAGCGGTTGGCCGGGGCAACCCGGGTGGACTCCTCGTCGGTGCCCCCGATCTCGGTCTCCGTCGGCGGCCCGTCGGGCCGGGCCGCCCGGGTGATGCCGCCCGTCGGCGCGGCATAGGGGTGGAAGGAGAGCTTGTCGTCGTCGTTGACGTTCCCGCCGCCGTCGATCCCGGGTGCCTCGGGCACAGGGGTGTCCGGCGCGGAGACTTCCGGCGCAGGGGCCTCGGGCTCGGGCTGTGTCCCGGCCTTTTTGGCCTCCTTCTCCCTTCGGCGCTCCTCCCTCCGGCGCTGCTTCTCCGCCTTTTTCGCCTCTTTCTCTTTCCGTCGCTTGGCCTTGGGGTCTTCCTCCCCCTCGGCCGGGGTTTTGTCCTTGATGTGGAACAGCCGCTTGAGGAAGGCCCCAATGCGGCCGAAGAGCCGGGCGAAAAAGCCCTTTTTCTTCTCCTCCGGGGGCAGCTGAACGTCGGTAGTCGGCCCGGCGGGCGGGGGATCGGGGGTGTTGCACATCTCGGTGTGCCAGTCCAGATAGTCGGCCAGGATGCCCAGCAGCCGATCCAGGTTGCGATCCACCGATTCCAGCAGGCCCATGTCCACGTCGCTGTCTTCGATGATGTAGATGC
>JAFVAS010000314.1 GCA_017480395.1 Oscillospiraceae bacterium
CCAGGGCTTCATCAACCTGTGGGGCCTGCCCACCACCGTCCAGGCGCTGCGGGAGAAGGGCCTGCTGAAGTAATTCCGACGTGTGTCCCGCCTGCCCCTCCGGGGGCGGCGGCACGCACAGCCGTGACGGAGCGGGCCCTCTCAGTCAGCTCCGCTGACAGCTCTCCCAGAGGGAGAGCCAAGCTCCGCAAGCCCCCCTGCCCAGGGGGGCCTATTCCATTTTCCAAAAGGAGAATCGACTTATGAAACTTTGGGCTGGACGCTTCCAGAAGGAGACCGACACCCTGGTCAACGACTTCAACGCCTCCATCAACTTAGACGCCCGCCTCTACCGGCAGGATATCACCGGCTCCATCGCCCACGCCACCATGCTGGGGGAGCAGGGCATCATCGCCCGGGAGGAAGCCGACAAGATCATCGCCGGACTGCAGGCCATCCTGGCCGACATCGACGCCGGCGGCGTGGAGTTCTCGCTGGAGAACGAGGACATCCACATGAACATCGAGACCATCCTCACCCAGCGCATCGGCGACGCGGGCAAGCGGCTGCACACCGCCCGCTCCCGCAACGACCAGGTGGCGGTGGACTTCCGCCTCTTCGTCAAGCAGGAGATCCCCAAGATCATCGCCTTGCTGCTGGATCTGGAGCGGGTGCTCATCCGCAAAGCGGAGGCCACCCTGGACGCCGTCATGCCCGGCTACACCCACCTCCAGCGGGCCCAGCCCACCACCTTCGCCCACTACATGATGGCCTACGCCAACATGATCCGCCGGGACATCACCCGCTTTGAGGACTGCCTGGAGCGCATGGACGAGTCCCCCCTGGGTGCCGGTGCCCTGGCCACCTCCAGCTATCCCGTCAACCGCCAGCGCACCGCCGAGCTGCTGGGCTTCAAAAAGCCCACTGAGAACAGCCTGGACTCCGTCTCCGACCGGGACTACGCCATCGAGTTTTTGAGCGCCTGCTCCCTGTGCATGATGCACCTGTCCCGCTTCTCCGAGGAGATCATCCTCTGGTGCTCCTGGGAGTTCAAGTTCGTCGATCTGGACGACGCCTACTCCACCGGCTCCTCCATCATGCCCCAGAAGAAGAACCCCGACGTGGCCGAGCTGGTGCGGGGCAAGACCGGCCGGGTCTACGGCGACCTCATCACCCTGCTCACCGTCATGAAGGGCCTGCCCCTGGCCTACAACAAGGACATGCAGGAGGACAAGGAGCCGGTCTTTGACGCCATCGACACCATCGAGATGTGCATTCCCGTCTTCGGGGCCATGCTGGACACCCTGACGGTGCGCCCGAAGAACATGTCCAAGGCGGCGGCGGGGGGCTTCATCAACGCCACCGACTGCGCCGACTACCTGACCAAGAAGGGCATGCCCTTCCGGGAGGCCTATATGATCGTGGGCCGACTGGTCAACATGTGCATCCAGTCCGGGGAAACCCTGGACACCCTGACCCTCCGGGATTTCCGGGCCATCTCCGGCCTGTTCGACAGCGACATCTACGACGCCCTGGATCTGCGCCACTGCGTCAGCGCCCGCAAGGTCTACGGCGGCCCCAGCAAGGAGGACGTCACCCGCCAGATCGAATACATCAGGGCCTTCGTCTCCGAGCACGAGGTGCGCGCATGAGGGTGACCTATCTGGAGGGGGAGAGCCGCTATCTGGCCGAGGCGGACGAGCTGTGCGCCCACGGCGCCACCCTGGCCGTGCACCTGACCTCCGGCAAAACCATTTTGCGGAATTTTCCCTCAGAGGAGCTGCTGACCGCCTTTTTTGAAGAGGTGCTCGCCGCCCCCGGCGACCGGCCCATCCTGCTGGAGAACACCAACCTGAGCATGACCCTGGGGGCCATGCTGGACGAGCTGGACGAGCTATATGACGATTAAGGACGTGGTTTTTTGAAACCGACCATCTATATCGACGGGCAGGAGGGCACCACCGGCCTGCAGATTTTTGACCGGCTGGGCAATCGGGACGACATCACGCTGCTGCGCATCGACCCGGACAAGCGCAGGGACGTCGCCGAGCGGAAAAAGCTGCTCAACCGCGCCGACCTGGTCTTCCTCTGCCTGCCCGACGCCGCCGCCGTGGAGGCGGTGGGCCTGATCGAAAACCCCGCGGTGAAGGTCATCGACGCCTCCACCGCCCACCGCACCGATCCCGCCTGGGACTACGGCTTCTCCGAGCTGTCCGACGCCCACCTCGCCGCCATTCGGGCCTCCCGCCGGGTGGCCAACCCCGGCTGCCACGCCAGCGGCTTCATCGCCGGGGTGTATCCCCTGGTGCGCGCCGGGCTGATCGCCCCCGACGATTTTCTGACCTGCTTCTCCCTGACCGGCTACTCCGGCGGCGGCAAGAAGATGATCGCCCAGTACGAGGAGAATAAGACCCCCGACCTCTGGGCCCCCCGCATCTATGGCCTGAGCCTGAGCCACAAGCACCTGCCGGAGATGCAGGCCGTCTGCGGCCTCACCACCGCCCCGGCCTTCTGCCCCGTGGTGGACGACTACTATAAGGGCATGACCACCACCGTGGCGGTGCCCTCCGACGCCCAGGCCGTCCACGCCGCCCTGGAGGCCCACTATACGAAATCGAAGCTGGTGCGCGTCGCCCCCTTCGGCTGGACGGAGCCCATGATTGCCGCCAACGCCCTGGCCGGGCAGGATACCATGACCCTGATCGTCAACGGAACCCCGGAGCGGGCCATCGTCACCGCCCTCTTTGACAACCTGGGCAAGGGCGCCTCCGGCGCGGCGGTGCAGAACATGAACCTGATGCTGGGGTTCGAGGAGACCACCGGTCTGAACCTCTGACCCCGGAACCTGCGATAAAGGAGAGAGCAATATGAAAGAGATCAACGGCGGCGTCGCCGCCCCGAAGGGCTTTACCGCCTCCGGCGTCCACGCCGGCATCAAGGAGGGCAGCAGCCCGGACAAGAACGACCTGGCCCTCATCGTCTCCGAGACGGAGTGCGCCGCCGCCGCCACCTACACCCTGAACCGGATCAAGGCCGCCCCGCTCTACGTCACCATGGGCCATCTGGAGAACGGCACCGCCCGGGCGGTCATCGCCAACTCCGGCAACGCCAACGCCTGCGCCCCATACAGCCATGAGTATGCCGAGCGCACCTGCGCCGCCGCCGCCCAGGCCACCGGCCTGCGCCCCAACGACTTTGTGGTGGCCTCCACCGGCGTCATCGGCCAGACCCTCAATGTGGAGGCCATCGAGGCCGCCCTCCCGGGACTGGTCTCCGGTCTGGGGAAGGATGGCTCCGATGCCGCCGCCACCGCCATCATGACCACCGACACCCGCAAAAAGGAGACCGCCCTCCAGGTGGAGATCGGCGGCAAGACCGTCACCCTGGGTGCCATCGCCAAGGGCTCCGGCATGATCCACCCCAACATGGGCACCATGCTCTGCTTCATCACCACCGACGCCGCCATCACCACCGAGATGCTGGAGGACGCCCTCCGGGACGTGGTGCGCCGGACCTTCAACCGGGTCACCATCGACGGGGACACCTCCACCAACGACATGTGCGTCATCCTCGCCAACGGCCTGGCCGACAACGAGCTGATCGAGTGGAAGGACGCGGGCTACAACGCCTTCCGCGCCGCCCTGCTCCAGCTGTGCACCGACCTGGCCCGGCAGATCGCCGCCGACGGCGAGGGGGCCAGCCGCATGATCGCCTGCAACGTCTCCGGCGCGCGGAGCGAGGAGACCGCCGAGCGCCTGGCCAAGAGCGTGGTGGGCTCCTCCCTGGTCAAGGCCGCCATGTTCGGCGCCGACGCCAACTGGGGCCGGGTGCTGTGCGCCATGGGCTACTCCAAGGCCCCCTTCCGCCCCGAGGACGTCAACTGCTCCTTCCGCTCCCGGGCCGGCGTCATCGCCGTGTGCGAGCAGGGCGAGGCCCTGCCCTTTGACGAGGACGCCGCCAAGGAGATCCTCTCCCAGGACGAGGTGGAAATTCTGGTCACCCTCAACGAGGGGGACGGCCAGGCCGAGTGCTGGGGCTGCGACCTCACCTATGACTATGTGAAGATCAACGGCGATTACAGAACCTGATCGGAGGTTTATCATGTCATTCTCCCACATTGACCGGGCCCAGATCCTGGTGGAGGCCCTGCCCTATATCCAGAAGTATCATGGCAAGACCGTGGTCATCAAGTACGGCGGCAACGCCATGATCTCCCAGGATCTCCGCCAGGCGGTGATGAGCGACATCGTGCTGCTCCACCTGGTGGGCATCAACGTGGTGGTCGTCCACGGCGGCGGGCCGGAGATCAACGAGATGCTGAACAAGGTGGGCAAGGAGTCCCGCTTCGTGGACGGTCTGCGCTACACCGACGAGGAGACCATGGACATCGTCCAGCAGGTGCTCTGCGGCCGGGTGAACAAGAACCTGGTCGCCACCCTGAATCGGATGGGCGGCAAGGCCCTGGGCCTGTGCGGCCTGGACGGCGGGCTGTTCCAGGCCGTGAAAAAGGATCCCCGTTTCGGCCTGGTGGGAGACATCCAGGCCGTCGATCCCGCCCCGGTGCTGGACGCCATCGACCACGGCTATATCCCCGTGGTGTCCACCGTCGCCATGGGGGTGGACGGCGAGACCTCCTATAACATCAACGCCGACACCGCCGCCGCCAAGCTGGCCGTCGCCCTGGGGGCGGAGAAGCTGATCCTCCTCACCGATGTGCGGGGCATCCTCCGGGACCCCAAGGACGAGGAGACGCTGATCCGCGTCATCCGCATGTCGGAGGTGCCGGTGCTCATCAAGGAGGGCATCATCAAGGGCGGCATGATCCCCAAGCTGGAGTGCGCGGTGGAGTCCGTCCGCTCCGGCGTCAGCCGCGCCCACATTCTGGACGGTCGGGTGCCCCACTCCATCCTGATCGAGCTGCTGTCCGATCAGGGCATCGGCACCATGCTGCTTTGACCCGATTCCACGCCGAAAGGAACATCCATCCATGACTTCTGAACAGATCAAGACCCTGGACAAAGAGAACGTAATGCAGACCTACGGCCGGTTCGATGTGGTCATCGACCACGGCGTCGGCTCCACGCTCTACTCCCCCGAGGGCCGGGAATACATCGACTTCGCCAGCGGCATCGGCGTCAACTCCGTGGGCTACGGCAACGAGCGGTGGCTCCGGGCCATCACCGACCAGGCCGCCAAGCTGGCCCATATCTCCAACCTCTACTATTCCGAGCCCTACGCCCGGCTGGCCTCCATCCTGACCGCGCGCACCGGCATGGCGGACGTCTTCTTCGCCAACGGCGGCGGCGAGGCCAACGAGGGCCTCATCAAGCTGGCCCGAAAATACTCCTACGACAAGTACGGCCTGGGCCGCGCCACCATCCTCACTCTGGTCAACTCCTTCCACGGCCGCACCATCACCACCCTCAAGGCCACCGGCCAGGAGGTCTTCCACCAGTACTTCTTCCCCTTCACCGAGGGCTTCCGCTACGCCGAGGCCAACGACATCGCTTCCGTCCGGGCCCAGGCCGGGGACGACGTGTGCGCCGTGCTGCTGGAGCTGGTGCAGGGCGAGGGCGGCGTCATGCCCCTGGAGCGGGACTTTGTGGATCAGGTGAAGGCCCTGTGCGAACAAAACGACTGGCTGCTGCTGGTGGACGAGGTGCAGACCGGCGTGGGCCGGACGGGCACCCTGTTCGCCTTCCAGCAATACGGCCTGCTGCCCGATGCCTGCTCCTTTGCCAAGGGCATCGCCGGCGGCCTGCCCATGTCGGGAATCATGGCCAATGAGAAGTGCCGCGGCGTGCTGACCCCCGGCACCCACGCCACCACCTTCGGCGGCAACCCGGTCTCCGCCGCCGCCGGCATCGCCGTGCAGGAGATTCTGGACGACGACGCCCTCGCTCAGGTGCGGGAGAAGGGGGACTACCTCCGCGCCCGGATCGAGGGCTTCCACTCCCCTGCGGTGGCAGGGGTGCGGGGGCTGGGCCTGATGCTGGGCGTCCAGCTGCGGGAGGGCTATTCCAACGCCGCCCTGTGCGCCGACCTGGCCCAGCGGGGCCTGCTGGCCCTCACCGCCGGGCAGAACGTCCTGCGGCTGCTGCCCCCCCTGGTCATCACCCGGGAGGAGCTGGATCGCGGCCTTTCCATCCTGAAGGACGCGCTGGCGGCCCTTTGAGTCAGACCAAAAGAGGCGAGAGCAATGACCGATCTGTTAAAAATGCTCGATCTCTCCGGCCGGGAGATCTTTGAGATCCTCGACCTGGCGGATCAGCTGAAATTTGACCAGCGCCGCGGCATCCCCCACCGCTATCTGGAGGGGAAGACCCTGGCGATGATCTTTGCGAAAAATTCCACCCGCACCCGCGTCAGCTTTGAGAGCGGCATGTTCCAGCTGGGCGGCCACGCCATCTATCTCAACGCCCGGGAGAGCCAGATTGAGCGGGGCGAGCCGGTGGAGGACACCGCCCGCACCCTCAGCCGCTACTGCAACTGCGTGATGATCCGCACCTACGCCCAGCAGGAGGCGGAGGAGCTGGCCAGGTTCGCCGACATCCCCGTCATCAACGGCCTGACTGACTTCGCCCACCCCTGCCAGGTGCTGGCCGACCTGATGACCATCCGGGAGCGCACCGCCTCCCTGGACGGGGTGCACCTGTGCTTCATCGGCGACGGCAACAACATGGCCAACTCCCTGATCGTGGGCGGCCTGAAGGCCGGACTGCGGGTCAGCGTCGCCACCCCGGCGGGGCTGGAGCCGGACAGGGCTGTGCTGGACTTCGCCGGACAGTACGGGGAGAAATTCACCCTCTGCCACGACCCAAAGCAGGCCATCGCCGGGGCGGAGGTGGTCTTCACCGACGCCTGGACCAGCATGGGCCGGGAGCGGGGGGAGGCGGAGCGCCGGGCGCTGTTCGCCGGATACACCCTCACCGAGGAGCTGATGGCCCTGGCCGCGCCCGGGGCCATGGTGCAGCACTGTCTGCCCGCCCACCGGGGGGAGGAGATCGCTGCCGACGTCTTCGAGCGCCACGCCGCCGAGATCTTTGAGGAGGCGGAGAACCGCCTCCACGTCCAGAAGGCGGTGCTCTGCCTGCTGATGGGCGGCAAAAAGGGCTGATCCTTTTCTGCACATAGGAAAACCGCCGCATCGCTTACGCGATGCGGCGGTTTTTGTCTGGGTTTATTTAAGATTTTCCGAGAATTACACATTCAGGGACTCCAGATCGCCCTCCATGGGCTTCAGAGCGGGGTCAACGATCAGGGTGGCCTCGGTGACGGCCTGGATGGCGGCGACGGCCTCCTCGGCGTTGCCCAGCTCGGGGTTGTACTCCTTCAGGACGATGCCGGTGCCGGGAACGACCTTCATCACGCCCATCTCGGTGATGATGTCGGTGACGCAGTGGTAGGCGGTCAGGGGCAGCTTGCACTTCTTCAGGATCTTGGCGTTGCCCTTGGCGGTGTGGGCCATGGCGATGATGACCTCCTTGGCGCCGTTGCAGAGGTCCATGGCGCCGCCCATACCGGCCATGCTCTTGCCGGGGATGATCCAGTTGGCCAGGTTGCCCTCCTCATCGACCTCCATGCAGCCCAGGACGACGGCGTCCACATGGCCGCCGCGGATCAGGCCGAAGTTGGTGGCGGAGTCGGTGAAGGAGCCGCCGTAGGCGACGGAGGCGGGGGAGCCGCCGGCGTCAACCACGTTCAGGGGATCGTAGTTGTCGTCGCCGGGATAGGGGGTAGCGCCCTGGCCCACGATGCCCAGCTCGGCGTCGATGCAGATCTTGACGCCCTCGGGCAGATACTTGGTGCACAGGGTGGGCAGGCCCACGCCCAGGTTGACAACATAGCCGTCCTTCAGCTCCTGGGCGACACGACGGGCGATATAGTCTTTGATATATTTCTTATCCATTACTTCTTTACCTCCACGATGTAGTCAACCAGGATGCCGGGGGTCACGACGTCCTCGGGGAGGATCTCGCCGACCTCGACGACCTCAACGGCCTCGACGATGACATGCTTGGCAGCAGCGGCCATGTAGGGGGCGAAGTTGCGGCCGGTGCCCTTGTACCAGACGTTGCCCAGCTTGTCCACCTTGGCGCCCTTGACGATGGCCCAGTCAGCGGTGACGGGCTTCATCATCAGATAGGTCTTGCCCTCGACCTCCAGGCGGCCCAGGCAGAAGGGGGAGTCCTCCACCAGGGTGTCGACGCCGGTGGGGGTGACGACGCAGCCCAGGCCATAGCCGCCGGCGCGGATCATCTCAGCCAGGGAGCCCTGGGGAACCAGATCCACGTTCAGCTCGCCCGCGGCCTGCATCTTCTGGGCCTCGGGGTTGGTGCCCAGGTGGGAGCCGAGATAGCCGTCAACCTGGCCGTTGTGGATCAGCTTGGCCCAGGAGTAATACTCGTCGCCGTCGGGGCCGTTCAGCTTGGAAGAGTCGTTCATGATGAGACGCAGGCCCTTGACGTCGGTCTTGGACAGGGCGTCGATGACCTGGAGCGCACTACCGCAGCCGACGAAACCGGACAGCATGACGCTGGAGCCGTCCTCGATCAGAGCGGCAGCCTCTTCGGCCGTGATAAATTTGGGATTCAGGGACATTTGAGTCTACCTCCTATGTTAGATTGTGAAAAGATTATCAATCTTTACCTACCAGTGTAGTCCCATACCGGGGAAAAGTCAAGCGCCGGGGAGAGGCTTTACCCTCTCCCCAGGCTTTTTTGCATGGTTTTGCGCGCTTCGATGACTCAGCACTTCTCCCAGATGGTGGCAACGCCCATGCCGCCGCCGATGCACCGGGTGGCCAGGCCATACTCGCTGTCCCGCTTCTGCATCTCGTGGATCAGGGTGACGATGATGCGCGCGCCGGAGGCACCCACGGGGTGGCCGATGGAGATGGCGCCGCCGTTGACGTTGACCTTGTCCATGTCGAACTCCAGCTCCCGGGCCACGGCGATGGACTGGGCGGCAAAGGCCTCGTTTGCCTCGACCAGGTCGATGTCCTGGATGGTCAGACCGGCCTTGGCCAGCGCCTGACGGGAGGCGGGCACGGGGCCGACGCCCATGATCTTGGGATCGACGCCGCCCTGGCCATAGGAGACCAGCTTGGCCATGGGCTTCAGGCCGTACTTCTCGACGGCCTCCTTGGAGGCCAGGATGATGGCGGCAGCGCCGTCATTGATGCCGGAGGCGTTGCCGGCGGTGACACGGGGGGTGCCGGCGTCGGCGGCGGGGCCCTTGATGGCCTTGGCGTCGAAGGTCAGGGTGATGGGACCCTCCACGTCCTTCTCACCGGCGGCGATCTTGCGGCCCTGCTCCTGGATGGCCTCGCTCTCGGGGCCGATGGGGAAGGCGCCCTTCAGCTTGGACAGGGCGGCGAAATCAGTGGAGGCGCGGGGGAACTCGTCCACCTTGAAGTCCACGACCTGCTTCTTGACCTTCACGGGCACGGGGACGATCTCGTCGTCGAACTTACCGGCGGCCTGGGCAGCGGCGGTCTTGGCCTGGGAGGCGGCGGCGAACTGATCCAGATCCTCGCGGGTGATGCCCCACAGGTCGCAGATGTTCTCGGCGGTGGTGCCCATGTGATAGTTATGGAAGGCATCCCACAGGCCGTCCTTGACCATGGTGTCCACCATCTTCTTGTCAAACATACGGGCGCCGCCGCGAGCGTCGGGCAGGGCGTAGGGAGCGGCGGTCATGTTCTCCTGACCACCGGCGACCACGATGTCAGCCTCACCGGCCAGGATAGCGCGGGCGGCTTCGATGACGGACTTCATGC